>JAIRRM010000131.1 GCA_031255975.1 Propionibacteriaceae bacterium
CGGCGCGGCAAACAACACCCCGAGGGTTATCAGCGCGGCGGCCACTAACGCGACCGGCAACGCCAGTTGGCCCAATTTGAGCGCAAACCACGCCATAACGCCGCCGCCGACCACCAGCAACGAGCAAGCGAGCTTACGGAAAGCGCCGATGCGCCGCTGCACCACTACCGAATCCGTCGGACGTAGCGCCTCCATCGGGGCGATGGAAGTGTTACGCATCGACGGCAGAAATGCGGCGGCAACCGTCATTGCCATACCGATGCCGATCGCAACCGCCAACTCCAGCCATGGCAGGCTGACACCCCAGTGGATAGACCCGGTATACAGGCCCACCGCCACGGCCAACACCACCGAGATACCGACACCGAGACAGGCACCGGCCAAACCGATAAACGCCGCCTCCAGCAACACCGAGCGGCGCACCTGTGCCCCGTCGGCACCGATGGCTCGAAGCAGTCCAATCTGGCGGCGACGGCCAGCAAGCAGAATGGTGAACGTATTGGCAATGGTAATCATGCCAACCACGATGGAGATGGTGGCGAACACCCACAGCACATACTTCAGCGCGTCCACGTCGCCGGTCATGGAACTGGCGGCTTGGGTGAACTGCTCGGCTAACGTAGCGACACTGACGTCGAGGTCGCTGTCCACCCCGGCGATGGCGGCGGTGATGGCAGCCTTTGCGGCGGCCATGTTGGCGGCGTGCGCCAGCTTCACCGAGTACGTGCCGTAGGCGCTGTCGTCCAGACGATCCGTCGCCGCAAAATACGAGTCAGCAACGTAACCAACCGCCCCAGAGAGCGACTTCGGATCGTCGGTGACGCCGGTGAGCGTCCAGGTTTCGCCGTCGAATACGGATTGCAGTTCGCCGCCGACGTTCACCCCAAGCGCCTCCGCTGAGGCGGCACCGAGCGCAATCTCATGCGGGGCCGTTGGCCAACGTCCGTAGCGCAACGTGCTGCCGCGCAACTGCTCCGGAAGCATTCCGGCCACGGTGAGGGTATTGGAGCCGGACGGGCCCTTCACGGCGGCACCCGAGGTGTGGACAGGGGCCGCGACGCTAACGCCGGGCACCTTGGTGATCGCGGCCACCACGGCATCGGCGGTCGCCTCGGATTCGTCCTGCAATGGGTCTCTCGGGTAGTCGATGCTCACCACCAGGTCGGCGTCACCGTAAGGCAACAGTTGCTGGCGGGCCATCGCCGTTTTCTCGGTGGAAGTGACCACCGAAGACGCCGCCATGAACCCGATGGAAATAGCGACGGCGATAAGCGTGGCCAAATAACGGCCGGGGTGATAGCGCAGTTCGCGCAACGCGGTTCTCAACATGATGCTGCTCCTCCGAACTCGCCGCTCACGCGCCGAGGCTCTTCATCGCGGTCAGCACCGCGTCCTCGTCTGGCTGGGCGATGTCGGCTACGATCTGGCCGTCCCGCAGCATCAACGCGCGGTCGGTGTACGACGCGGCCCGCGGATCGTGGGTGACCATGACGATTGTTTGCCCGCCCTGTGCCGCCTGACGCAGGAACGCCAACAACCCGGCAGAGTTGCGTGAATCTAACGCCCCGGTGGGCTCGTCGGCGAACACCACGGCGGGTCGGGAGATCAGTGCCCGGGCCACCGCCACGCGCTGCTGTTCACCGCCGGAGAGCTGGCTCGGCAGATGGTTCAGTCGCCCCGTAAGCCCCAATGAACTGGTCAGCGCGTCGAACAGCGCCGTATCAGCTTTACGGCCGGACAACTCCAGCGGGAGCAGGATGTTCTGCGCCGCGGTGTGCGTGGGCAGCAGGTTGAAGGCTTGGAAAACGAAGCCGATCTTGTCGCGGCGCAGTCGGGTGAGGCCGCGATCCGGCATCCCGACGAGTTGTACGCCGTCGATAGTCACTGAGCCGGAGGTGGGGGCGTCGAGTCCGGCTAGGCAGTGCATCATGGTTGATTTGCCAGAGCCGGAGGGTCCCATGATCGCGGTAAAGGTACCTTGGGGGAAGGAAGCGGTGACTCCGGCGAGGGCGGTGACCTGGGTAGCGTCGCTGCCATACACCTTGGTGAGGGCGGTAGCGGCCACGATTGATATATCGTTCATGTCTTCCACCGTAACGTCGGTGGCTTGCGGTTTCCCAGCCAGCACCACCCCATCACGGCATTATTGGCCGTTGGAATTACCGGGCATCAGACCACGGTCTGAGCAAGCCACATCTTTGAGGTGCCGTGGGTATGACACCATAACAACCAGATGCGAACTAGGCTCTAACCGATGAGTGGGAACGCCAACACGGACTGGAACAGTGGCCGACGGCCACAGCGCTACCCGCTGCCCGCCGACATCGCCATCGCTACGTTGTTGTTCATCTTCGCGGTATTCCCCGGCGGATTCACCTTCCTGTCCGAGCAGATCCAGACGTACAACCCCAGCCTCACCACGACGGCGTGGCTGTGCGCCACCGCGCTGCTCTGTTTGTCGCAGTTGCTACGTACTCTGAACCCACATCTGATGCTGGCACTGGCCACATTGGGAGCGATGCTACATGTCATCGCCTTCGACGCGCCGTCAACCGCCGTCTTGGCGGTGCCGTTCTGTGTCTATTCGTACGCCCGCTACGTTCCGGGCAAGACAGCGCGGCTGGTGCTAGCGGTGGGTGGTGCCGGGGCCATCTTCGGGCCGATCCGATGGTTCCAGGTGTTGTCGAGCGGGGTGCTGGCCGAGACTCTGCCACTGCAACCACTCCCGACCACCAGCGCGGTGTTGTCAGTGGTGCTGGTGTGCGTCGCCGCCGTGGTGGTGCCGTACCTGATCGGTCGCATGGTGGCCGACCGGGTGGCCCGCGACGCCGAACGCCAGGCGGCGGCGCAAGAACACGCCCGTAGCGTGGCGCTGTGGAACCAGGAACAGGCGCGACTGGCGCAAATGCGGGTACGTGCCGACATCGCCCGCGAACTACATGACATCGTCGCTCATTCGCTGTCGGTGATGATCGTGCAGGCCGACGGCGGACGCGCGGCGGCTCGTTCCGGCAACACCGATGCGGCGGTGACCGCCCTGGGCACCATCGGCGATACCGGACGTGACGCGCTCACGGAGATGCGTCGCATCGTCGGGGTGTTGCGCGGCGAGGAAACCGCCGGGGTGGGTGGCCGCGCCGATTTCACCCCGAACCCCGGCCTGGCCGATATCAACACCCTGGTGACTCGTTCCGGCGAACGGGTGACGCTGGAGGTGAGCGGCACCGTGCCCGGCAACATCCCACCGGCGGTCGCGCTCACCGCGTACCGTATCGTGCAAGAGGGATTGACCAACTTCCTGAAACACGCCGGATCACAGGCGCAGGCCAAGGTCTCTCTCCAATACAGCCCCGGCCAGTTGAGCGTGAGCGTCAGCGACAATGGGTTGGGCGGCGGCAACAGCGGTGAAGCGGGTTACGGGCTGCGGGGCATGTCGGAGCGAGTCGGAGCGGTGGGCGGTCATTTCAGCGCCGGGCCACGGGAAACCGGCGGATTCACCTTCCTGTCCGAGCGGATCCAGACGTACAACCCCAGCCTCACCACGACGGCATGGCTGTGCGCCACCGCGCTGCTCTGTTTGTCGCAGTTGCTACGTACTCTGAACCCACATCTGATGCTGGCACTGGCCACA
>JAIRRM010000159.1 GCA_031255975.1 Propionibacteriaceae bacterium
CATTCCGGCCTCTGAGCCGGAATCTGTCTGTCTTCGGTCATTCCGGCCTCCGAGCCGGAATCTGTCTGTTTTCGGTCATTCCGGCCTTTGAGCCGGAATCTGTCTGTTTTCGGTCATTCCGGCCTCTGAGCCGGAATCTGTCTGTTTTCGGTCATTCCGGCCTTTGAGCCGGAATCTGCCCGTACCTCGTCATTTCGGCTTGCCATTGGTGGGCGTTGGCTCGGCACGCGAGTGCTCGCGTAGTGAGCCGCGTGGCGGGTCATGGGCGAGGCACGCCTTTCCACCACCCCTCCCCCGAGAGAACACACCTTCCCAATGGAGAACCCCACATATCCGTAATCGCACCCTCCAGCACCCCCACCTCGGGCGGACAGGCGAGGCGAGAGGTATTCACTTGCGACAAACTCAGGTAGACCCCGGAGGAAACCCGAACCCCCTAATCGATCAGATCGTCAAGGGTTTCTTCGGTGGCGAGCGAACTCAGCCCAGCCTTTGTCTCGATGTCGTAGTAGTGGTAGAGCATCACTTCTTCTTGCGGGCTTACATGCCCGTCGGGGTCTACGCTGGGAGATTCGCGGATCAGCGCGGCGGTGTACGGCACGGAGATCACTCCGGCGCTAACGTCCACCTCAGCCTCGGCCAACGGCACAAACACTTCCTTAGAGCCCAAAAACCCGATGCGCACCGTAACCCAGCGGGGTTTGGCTGAACGGTCGTCCAGGTAAATCTGCCCCACCGGCCCGACGCGCGTGCCGTCGCGGTCGGTGACCACGCAGGTCGCCAATTCTTCCCAGGGAACGCCTATACCGGCCATGCGCGTATCACCGCCGTACGTTGATATCGAGAGTGGGGGCATCGCCGTAGTGTACCCGCAATCTGGGCATCCCGTCTCCGGTGATGAGCCGCAGTTTGATGTGGTGGTGGCGCATTATCACCCAGGTAATCAGCAGCGCCGACAACCCGACGGCTACCACCCCGAACAACACAGTGGAACGCGGCCCCAGGTGATCGCCCAGCCAGCCGACAGCGGGGGAGACCACCGGAGTGACGCCAGTCATCATCACGCTCCAAACCATCATCACCCGACCGCGCATCTCCGGCAGCGTTGACGTTTGCAACAGCGAGTTGGCCCCTAGCAGGCTGACGATCACCGACAGGCCGATGGGCACCTGCAACGCGGCGAACCAACTGAAGTGAGGGCTATACGCGGCGAGCAGTGAGAACAGGGTGTACGTCGCCATGCCGCCCAGAATGAAACGCATCCGGAATCCGCCGGTTTTGGCGGAGATGATGGCGGCCATCAACGCCCCCAACCCCATCAGGGTGCCCAGGACGCCGTATTCGCCAGCACCCCGTCCGAAGTGCTGGGTGGCCATCACCGCGTTGGAGATGGTGAAGTTGAAGCCGAGGCCGCCGACCGCGCCGCCGATGGCGATGAGCACCAGCAGATCGGGGCGGTGTTTCAGATAGCGCAACCCTTCCACCAAGCGGGCGTTCTTGCCGGTTTGTATCGGTGCCGGGTGCAGCAGTTCGCGTTTCAGGGAGATCAGCGCGATGGCCATGGTGGCAAAGCTGACGGCGTCCACTATGAACACCGGCCAGGTGCCGAACGCTAGAATCAGCAGCCCAGCAATACCAGGTCCGAACAGCCGTGCCGAGTTCCATGACGCCGAGTTGAGGCTGATGGCGTTGGGTAGGTGCTTGTTGCCGACCACCTCGGATACGAACGCCGCGCGCGCCGGGTTGTCGAACGATCCCGCCGTACCGTCGATGAACGCGATGAGATACACATGCCACAGCTCGATATGCCCGCTGAGTTGCAGTCCGGCGAGCATCACCGCGTCCATGCCCATCACCACCTGGGAGATCAACAGGATACGGCGCTTCGGGAAGCGGTCGGCGAAGGTGCCCGCGAACGGCATGGTTAGCAATGTCGGTAGGAACATCAGCGCGTTCACGTACCCGAGCGCGGTGGCGCTTTGGTCGGTGAGCACCATCAACACCAGCCATGATTGCCCGGTGCGGGCCATCCAGGTGCCGATATTGGACGCGGTAACGCCGATGAAGTACTTACGGTAATTCGGCAGCCCCAGCGAGGACAACACACCGGTATCGGCGGTCAGCCGAGTCAGCAGGGACGGCCGTAGCGGTTCGACCACCGCTTCAGCCTACGCTTACGGGTTGACCCCGTTTGACGATGCCCACGGACAGCCCGGTATTATGGCTGGCAAGCCGCCCCACGAGTTCGAGTCCAGACACCGTGCCCGTGGGGCGCATTCTTTACCGCGGAGTGCGGCGGAATGCGATACGGCGCAGATCGGACGATCAGCTATAGCCGTGCCTACGTCGCGGAGTTGGCATACGGTGTGGAGCGGATCGGGGAAACCCGGGGCCGGACGCATCCTCGCGGCATAACTACGGTGCGCGAGCCGAGGGTTAGTTGGTCGCCCCGCCGCCGGACAGCCACTCCCGTAGCGCCAGCGTGGCCCGGGTATCGTCCTCGTTGTACTCCAACAACCGCTGTGCCATCACGGCGCGCACCTGCTCGTCTGGGTTCTGTACGGCTTCTTCGAACCAACTCTGGGACGCCAGCCCACCGGGGTTCGAGTCCCGCCAGTGGAAACCGGCACCGTGCAAGGCGATCTGTTTCAACCCGATGCCGTGTACTCCGAAGTAGTTGGCGCGGATGATCGGGAAGAGATCGCAGAAACGCTGCGGCATCGCCAACAGCTTTCCAGCGGCTACCAGTTGGCTGAATCGGGCGATGTGACGAGTCTCGTACTCGCTGTAGTGGTAGACGATGCTGTCTGGGTTTGCATCCAGCAGTTCTGCCAGCCACCCCAACGCGACCGCCGCCAGGTCGCATTCCGTCGCCGAGCCCAGTTGCCCGAACCGGGCGAACGGACGGTATTCGGGCGGCTCAGCCGAGCCGGGTTTGCTCAGCAGGAATCCCCACAGATATACGTGGTCGTCGCGGCTGGTCTCGATGTCGAAGTCGATCTCCAAGGCGGCACGGGGAACTTGCGGTGGCTCGGTGCCGATACGTTCCAACATGATGCCGTTGGCCAACATCTCGGCTCGGTGCCGGGCCAGCAGTAGCCGCTGATCGGCGTCGGGCCGGTGCGGCACCAGCGGCAGATACTCTTGCAGCAGCGTGGTCATGTCTGCCGCCACCAGGTTGGTTACCGACAGCACCCCGAGGGAGCGCAGCGCTCGAATCTCTTGGGCGTCCAGGGGTGATTTGTCGATGGCCAGCGACAGGTCGCCGGGGTCGAGCTGTAGCGCGCACGTCGTCCACCAAGGGCAGTGGGAGCATTCGGAGATGTGGATGGGGCGCACCGTCGGCGGCGCGTCACCATCGGTGCGCTGTGCCGCAGCGTGTGCCAGCTTCACCCGGAACCCGAACTCGTGGTCATAGCGATCCAGTGGGCTACGTAACCGTTGTTTGCCGGGGCGGGTCTTGGAGATGGTGGGGATGGAGCGCAGCGACAGATCTATCCAGACAATGCAACGTAAGACGCAGTCCGGGTCGTTGCTGGTGGTGAGACGATCTACGCCGATGAGGCCGCCGATACGTGGCGAGGCCGCCGCCCAGCCGATCGACTCCAGATGCCGCCAGTAATGACTGAGTTGGATGAGGTCTGCGGCAATCTGCCCGCCGCGATGTAGTTGATCTATGCGCACCGATTTTTCGAGTAGCGGATCGCTAAAG
>JAIRRM010000182.1 GCA_031255975.1 Propionibacteriaceae bacterium
CGGCGGCGGGGCGCGCCAGTGGTGCGGTGGTGCTGGCGGTACCAGATCAAGTCCCGCTCGAAGCTCACCCTGGGCAGGTGGTTTTGCCATCTTTGGAGGGATTGACGATGGCGGGGTTACGCGACGTGTTCAGTGAAGGTGCCGCTACCAGGCGCGGTTTCAGGGGAGTGCTGGCATGAGCGGGGTGCTACAGGCAGGTGAGCGGGTCAGCATCATCGACCCCAAAGGTAACAAGCATTCGCTGGTGCTCCAGCTGGACAAGGCGTTTCATACCACCAAAGGCGGGTTGGAGCACAACGACATCATCGGGCAACCCGAGGGGATCGTGGTGGTAACCACCGGTGGCCTGGAGTTCATGGTGTTCCGACCGTTGATGTATCAGGTGATGGTGGGGATGCCGCGCGAGGCCGCCGTCATCTACCCCAAAGATGCCGCTCAGATCGTGATGTGGGCCGACATCTTCCCCGGTGCGAAGGTGTTGGAAGCCGGAGCCGGCTCCGGGGCCCTTTCGATGGCGCTACTCCGGGCCATCGGCCCCACCGGGCGGCTTTATTCATACGAGCGCCGCGCCGAGTTCGCCGACGTGGCGCGCCGCAACGTCGCCGATTTCATGGGCTATGTACCTGATTACTGGACCTTGACCCCCGGTGATCTGAACGAGGCCATCCTGGACACGCCGGTGGATCGGGTCGTGCTCGACATGTTGGCACCCTGGGACTGCGTCGCCACTGTGGGTGAGGTGCTCATCCCCGGCGGGGTGCTGTGCTGCTACGTCACTACCACGACCCAATTGGGGCGGGTGATGGATACGTTGCGTGCCCATGGCGGCTTCACCGAACCCACCGCAGTCGAGCCGAGTTTGCGGGACTGGCATGCCGAAGGGCTGGCCATCCGCCCAGCGCATTCCGCGGCTCCCCATACCGGCTTCTTGGTGTTCAGCCGTCGCCTTGCCCCCGGCGTACAAGCCCCGCTGCGCAGGCGTCGCCCGGCACAGGGCGCGTACGGCGACGATTACGTCGGCCCGATGCCAAAGAATATGCGCTTTGCCGATTGAGGCTTCGGAGCGACAAACCACCACTGATAGCTTGGACACCATCATGGATGACGCATTGGATCTGATCTCCCCAACGCTGATAATCGGCACGGGGTTGATCGGCGCGTCCATCGGACAGGCACTCACCGCGCGAGGTGTTGCGGTGTACCTCAATGACATCAACCGGGAGAACACGCTGATCGCCGCCTCGCGGGGTGCGGGATTGGTGGCGGCACCGCGTCCGACATCGGTCAAGCTGGTGGTAGTCGCGGTGCCGCCCGCGGTGACCGCAGCAGTGGTGGTGGCCGCGCTGGAGCACTATCCGATAGCGACAGTGCTGGATGTGGCTTCGGTGAAAAGCTCGGTGGCCGCCGCAGTGCTGGCCAGCGATGTTCCCGGCGTGGAGCGTTACATCGGCACGCACCCGATGGCCGGTAAGGCGCTGGCGGGGCCGCTTACCGCGGTGGGGGAGCTGTTCACCGACCGTGCCTGGGCCATTATCCCCACCAAATTGTCGTCGGATGACGCCAAGGCACAGGCCGTAAGGTTGGCGTTTGCCTGCCGTGCCAGGGTGATCGAGTTGGACGCCGAATCTCATGATCGGGCCGTGGCCGCCGTGTCACATCTGCCGCAGTTGATGAGTTCGTTGATGGCGGCGCGGCTCACCGATTGCGTCTCAGACGATCTGTTGCTGGCGGGTCAGGGCGTACGTGATGTCACCCGTATCGCGGCTTCAGACGCCGCCCTGTGGGCTCAGATCATCGATGGCAACCGCGAACCCGTGTTGGCCCATTTACGGGCTGTGGCGGGCGATCTGGAGCGTCTCATCGGCACTCTGGCAGCCCCGGACGCCGTTGCCGACCTGATAGAACGCGGCAATGCCGGGGTGCGGGCGTTGCCCGGCAAACATGGCCGCCCAGCCGATGAGTTGGTGGCCGTAGTCATTGAGATCCCCGACACGCCCGGCGCGCTGGCACGCCTGTTCCGCGACATCGAAGCAGCTGGTATCAACGTGGAGGATCTGTCCATCGAGCATGACGCGGTACGCACGGTAGGCTTCCTTTCAGTGCATGTTGAGCCGGAACGCGCCGATGCGCTGCGCCAGGGGATGCGGGATAACGGATGGGAGATCAGGGCATGAGCGTGACGAACCTGAGTGCTGCCCACCCAGTTCCCGCCTTGGTCATCGCCTTAGACGGGCCGAGCGGGGTCGGAAAGTCATCAACCTCCATCGCAGTCGCCCAGCGGCTCGAACTGGCATATCTCGACACCGGGTCGATGTACCGCGCGATCGCCGTAGCCGCCATGCGGGCCGGGGTGATTGATGACCCCGACGCCACCATCCTGCTCACCGCCCACGCCGACATTCAGGTGGATACCAACCCTGAAAGCCCCACTATCACCATTGACGGGTTGGATGTGAGTGAGGCGATTCGTGACCCGGCGGTTTCGGCAGCGGTGTCAAAGGTCGCCACCAACCAGCCGATCCGGGATCTGCTCACCGCCAGAATGCGACGTATCATCTTCGCCGCGAGACGTATCATCGCCGAAGGTCGCGACATCACCACCGTGGTGATGCCGGATGCCGACGTACGGGTGTTGCTGGTGGCCGATGCCGCCGAGCGGGTACGTCGCCGTGAAGCCGAACTGGGCGGCAAGGCCGATCATGCCGCCGTGGTAGATCAGGTGGTGCGGCGCGACCGCGATGATTCCACGGTGAGTGAGTTTCATGAACCGGCCCCCGGGGTGACGCTCATCGATTCCACTTATCTTGAACTAGACGAGGTGGTGGCGCAGGTGATCGCACTGGTGCCGGAAGAACTACTGGTGCTTAAGGAGCGATCATGAAACCGATAGTCGCGGTGGTGGGTCGCCCCAATGTTGGGAAGTCCACCCTTGTCAACCGGATTCTTGGCCGCCGCGAAGCGGTGGTGCAGGACGTACCTGGCGTTACCCGCGACCGGGTGACGTACGACGGTGAGTGGTCGGGGCGCGAGTTCGTGCTGGTTGACACCGGCGGCTGGACGCCAGATGCCACTGGAATGGCCGCCGCCATCGCCGAACAAGCCGAGATCGCCATCTCGGTGGCCGACGCCGTCGTCTTCGTGGTGGATGCCACCGTCGGAGCATTGGACGAGGATGCCGCCGTGGTACGGGTGCTACGCGCCGCTCGTAAACCGGTGGTGTTGGCCGCAAACAAGGTGGACGACCAGCGCGGCGAAGCCGATGCCGCCGGACTGTGGAGTTTGGGCCTGGGGCAGCCCTGGACGATCTCGGCGTTGCACGGACGGGGCGTGGGCGATCTGCTGGATGCCTTGCTGGAGGTGTTGCCCCCCGATGGGGGTTCCGACACGGAAACAGACTACGACGGCCCGCACCGGGTGGCTATCGTCGGCAAACCAAACGTTGGCAAATCCAGCCTGCTGAACAAGCTGGCGGGAAGCGAACGCGCGGTGGTTTCCGACGTGGCTGGAACCACCGTGGACCCCATCGACGAACTGGTGTCCATCGGCGGCGAGGCGTACCAACTCGTAGACACCGCCGGTATCCGCAAGAAGGTGAACACCTCGTCCGGTGCGGAGTACTACGCCTATTTACGCACCCAGACCGCCATCGAACGCGCCGAGGTGTGTGTCGTAGTCATCGACGCATCGGAGCCGGTTTCAGAGCA
>JAIRRM010000194.1 GCA_031255975.1 Propionibacteriaceae bacterium
GGTGGCAGCGCTGGCTGCACTACGCTAAACCCATGGTTACCGCGCTCTCCCAGATTTGGGGTGCGACATGTGACCTGATGCTGCGTTTCGCGGCGACGTTACGGCGCTCTTGGCGGCAGTTGTTGGCGCTGATGCTGCTGGGCTGGGCGGGCATCTACGGTGCCGAACTGCTAGCCGTGCTGGTCATCAAGGAATACCCGTGGGCCACGGTGCCGATACTCGCGGCGGGCATCGTGGCGCAATTGGTGGCGGTGGTGCTGGCGTTGCGTTGGCTCATCGCCACAGCTGGCAACCGCAAAGGAACCGGGCGTTTCACCGAAGTGCTGACGACCACCCTGGTGCCGTTCTTCCTGGTGTACGCCGGGTTTGGCATGGTGGACGATTTTCTGGCGGAAACGCTGCGAATGGCGCAGACCATGTACGGGGCATCCCTCTCCGGAGATTTGGCTGATCGGCTTGATCCGTTCTCCTCGTTCTGGACGCTGCTCGTTATCGTCTTTATCATCATCGGGGTGTTCACGGCTCGGGAACTGCTCACCGCCCGGCTGGGGAAAAACCCTAGCCTGCCGCTCGCGCTAACCGGTGGCCTCATCTCCGGCGGGTTGGTGCTGCTGGTGTTGCTGTCTGGCAACCAGATCTTGAGCCGCATCTCCCGTGAACTCACTTATCAATACCACGTCAGATCGCTGTACGACTGGGTGCTGGCCGTTAAAAACTGGATGCGGGGGGTGATCGGCGACGATGCCCTCGCCGCCATAACCGGGGCGATCCACTGGGTTACGGACACCCTGGCACCATTGGCTTGGGATGTGCTGTTACAGCCGTTGGCCTGGTTGGCCCTCACCACCATCGTCGCCGGACGTGACCTGCTTTCCGCCGCCGATTATCTGGCGCTGAGCCTACCGCGCAAGCTCAGGCGGAAGACGACGTATCAGGTGAACTCGGCGCTGGCGCGGGTGCGTGACTTCGCGCTCGACACCTTCGATGACCAAGTGGTGACCCGGTTGCAGGCGTTTCGCCACATCTGGCGCGGTGGCTGGCCGCTGATAACCGCCGTGATGGTGGGGTTCGGCACCATATCACTCGTCGTCGATTTGGTGGAACGGTTGTTGGAACGCTGGTACGCCCCGTACGGCCTGGACACCTTTGCGCCGTATCAACCGCTCGTGGGGTTGGTGCCCAAGGTGTTGGGGCTGGGGTTGCAGTTGGCGTTGGTGGCAGTGGCGTTCGTGGTGGCTGACTCCGGCGTTCCCGCCAGCGGCAGAGTGCGCCGTCCGGTGCTGACCGCACTGCTGGGGGTGGCCATCAGCCTCGGCATGGCCGCTGCCGCGGGGCAGATACACACGCCCCCCGCGTATCTGCCGGTTTCCGCCGACGCCACCCTCACGGCAGAGATCGGCGGCACGGTGATACGGCTGGAAACCGCGCAAGCCACCCGCCGTATCAACGACATGACCCGTAACGCGAATGAAATCGCCACCACCGAATTGGCGTTCGTGGTGGTGATGCTGGCTATCGGCGGCAACGACGTCAGCGATGATTACCGGGTGGTGCTGGAGGCAGGCGGACGCACCTATCTGCCGTATAACGCTACGAGCACCGACAGCTTCGGCTACATCCCCTTCAACGGCTTCGTTCTGAAGTGCGCTCAGGTGTTTGAGGTGGATCCGGCCGCGCTTGATGAACCCATGACGCTGACGGTATCGTCCACCAGGGTGAGTTTCGGGCTGCCCCAACCGCAAGCCGTATTTCGCTTCCAGGTGGCTGACAGCGAAAACCTCGATCAGGTACCCACGGTGACGGTGCCCCGTGGCAGATTGGAGTTGCCGTGAACCGCCCCGGATGGTTGCTGACGGCGGCGCTGGCCACCGCTGCCGTACTGTTTGGAAGCTGGTGGTGGGCCCTCCGCAACACCGCTATTGAAGTGCCCGAGGGGCAACAGGGCAACAGCGCCGGAGTCGCCTTCCGCCTGGATACGTTAGAAGTCATCACACCGCCCGAAGGTGCCATGGAAGACCGCGACGCGTACGCCGTTGTACGGGCGCAACTGAGCTACCAGGGGGCCGCCGATAAGTTGGTCGGTTGCCTCACCGTACTCGTCGGCAACGATGTCAGCTGGTCAACACTGGGCGATCCCGATACGGAAAACGACATCCCGGATAGCTGCAACGCAAACGGCGGACAGTTGGAAGTGATGTTCTTGGTGCCGGTGACCTCCGTCGCCGACGTGATCGGGGTGCGGGTCGATGTGTGGCAGGAACCGAGCGATTCCCGCGTCATGGGGCGGGGGTTAATATCCCACTGCAGCAAAGCCGAGACCTGCGACGCGCGCGATGGTGCCCGTCACGCCGATCTTCTGCTGTTGCACCGGCTCGGTTGAGCTACTCGAACTCCAGTGGCATCACAACGATCTGGTGGGTGCCGTCTTGGATTTGCAACCACATGGGCACGTTTGCCATACCCAGGAACGAAGGGTCTCCCCATACCAGCGGCACAATGGCAAAAACCACCCGGTGAAAATCCCGGAAGGGCTCGGTGCCGGGGAATTGATACACCCAACGTACATACATCCAGTCGCCGGTGGGTGGGATCTGATGCCGCCGGCCTTCCAACTCCAGCACCCCGACGAACGTGCCGGCCCACATGGGTTTCTGAAAGTCCGCCTCCCTGAGCAAGGTATCCCCGTCTTGCGATATCGAGAGCGAAGATGGCGCGGCCATCTCCAGTATCAACTCCCCGATCCAGACCGACTCGTCGCTGATGTTGCGCACCTGGCCCTCAACCACAACCCACCACAGGTCATCCTGCGCCAGCGCGGTGGTCGATTCGAGCTTTAGCTCGAACGGCCCGGTGGCGAACACCCCCTCATGGCCGCCAGTGTTGTTTCGCAATCCAAACCCACCGGCCAGCCAGACACCTACCACTCCAGCCAACAACAGCGCCCCGACGATCACCCACACCAACCAACCCCGACGCCGGGGCTCAGCCGCGGGGGCGATTACAGCGGTCATAGCGCCGAGTGTAGCCGCAATTCAGCTCTCGCGTGGTAATCCGTCGTCGTTGCGTTTCGCGGCCTCAATGGCGGCGACACTGAGCGCTAACTCGGCCTGGGTGGGCATACCGTAGGCCAACGCGGTGGCGTCGTGCAGTTCTACGATGGCCCGGCGTATTCGATCGGAGAAGTCGCGGGTGATCTCGCCGGGGTTGGGATACATCGGTTTGCCGATGACGACGTGTACTTTCGGGCGGCCCGGCAGCCAGCGTGAGCGACCGGCAGGCCAAGCGGCGAAGGCCCCCACCAGCGCCAACGGCAAGATGGGCACCCCGTTCTTGATCGACAGGCCGGCGGAACCGGGGTTGAACGATCCCATCGCCCCGGTGCGTGAACGGGTGCCCTCCGGGAAGATCAACACCGGCACCCCGTCTGCCACCAACTGCCCGGCCAGGCCGCGACGGTTACGCGACCCGGAACGATCCACCGGAAAGGCGTTGAAGAACAACGCCGTCGGGCCCGCGGTGTACCAGTGCTTAAAGAAATAGTCCGCAGCGGCACCGGTGGCCATTCGCCCGGCCAATCGTCGCGGCAATCCGCCGAAGATCAGCGGCGCGTCAAAGTGCGACGAATGGTTGGCGACCACCACAAAGGCTTGATCGTCCGCGATGGTGCCGGTGTTCTCCTGCCCATGCACCTCTACGCCGAGTTGGCTCCACACGACAGGCTTCAGCAGCAAAGTCTGCGCCGCGAACCGGGCGACGCGGTTCACGGGCGACTTGTAGCGCGCCTTCGACAGGCCCCACTCGACCATCAGGTACTGCTACCCTCCCCCGCGTTTGCTGACCGTGACAGCCTACCGCAGCCGCAGGGGCGTGGCCGCCAAGTTATCACTTGAGCGCACGGGAACGGCTGATCTTACGCGAAAGCCAACGCGGGATGCTCTGCGGGCC
>JAIRRM010000097.1 GCA_031255975.1 Propionibacteriaceae bacterium
AAAACAGCAACGGGCACATGATACTCCCGGTTCAAAATGTACCCCCAACCCGTAACTTTGGACAGAGGCTTAGCGCTTCATTACCACGCCAAAATGCCGAACGCCACGCCGGGGCACACGCATAACTCACTGGAATGGGGCGTCACTACGCCGCCACGGCCAGCCGAAGCTCAGCTAAGAGTCTGAAACCGCAACAGGGAGCCGGGGCGAGCCTGAGCGAGAACATCCAGGTCGGCCGCAACGACAACCGCCACCACCGGGTAACCGCCGGTCACCGGATGCTCACGCAGAAATACCACCGGTAGGCCGCTGGGCGGGAGCTGAATGGCGCCAGGTTGGGTACCCTCACTGGGAAGTTCGCGGACGACGGCGCGCCGCAGCGGTTCACCCAACAGCCGTAACCCGATGCGGTTGGATTCACCGCTCACTTCCCAGGTCTGGGTGCCAAGAGACGCGTACGCCTCCGCCGTGAGCCAATCATCGCGCGGGCCGGGGGTGATACGGATAGTGCGAGCGCCTACTCCGAACGTCGCACCGGCGGCACCCTCCTCTGTTCCCGCATTATTTCCCGCGTCGCAGACCGACGCGCTCGCTCCGGAATCGATGTTCGGGGAGAGGGGAAGAGATACGGGCGGAGCCAGTGCCCCCGCAAAGAGCACATCTCCCGCCTTGAGCGGCGCGGGCCCCAACCCCGCCAACAGATCGGTGGAGCGACTGCCCAACACCGGGGGTACGTCGATGCCGCCAGGGATGGCGAGGTACGTACGCATCCCCTGAGTGGGCAGCGGCACACGGAGGATGTCGCCCGCGGCCAGTGCCGTCACTTCTGCCGCCGCACCGGGACGTACCACGGCCACGGCAATGGTTGCGTGGGCGGCCAGTTCCAACCCCCCCAACGTCTCAATGACGGCGGCCCCCGGCTCGTTGCCCAGCGCCAGGTTGGCGGCGTGCATGGCACCGTGATCTGCGGCTCCCGAGACGCTCACCCCGCTGCCGAGCAGTCCGGGACGGCCAGCGTCCTCGATAAGCGACAGCCAGCCGGGCTCAATGACGCGCAGCGCGGGCGAACCGCCAGGCAACCGCGAAACCGCCGGGACACCCGTCTTAACCGCTGAGTCGGGCAGTGGTTCAGATACCGATTCCAAAGCCGGTTCACAGATCGCTCGGGCGCTCACCAACTCCCGCACCGCCACGTATCGCACCCGGTCACCGGGGTTGATGAGCGCCGGACGTTCTCGTCCCAAATCCCACAACGCCGCGGCGGTACGTCCGATGAGTTGCCAACCTCCAGGAGACGCCTTCGGGTAGATCGCCGAAAACTCCCCGGCCAACCCCACCGAACCCGCAGGCACTTGAGTGCGCGGGGTGGGCCGTCGCGGCACATTCAACACCTGATTTTCGCCGACGCAATACGCGAACCCCGGAGCGAACCCGTTAAAGGCACCCGTCCAGAGCTGCTCGGTGTGGGCAGCGATCACCGCGTCCGGCGACAACCCCAGCAGCGCCGCCACATCGGATAGATCCGCGCCGTCGTAAACCACATCGATGACGATGGGTGTTCCGGTTGCCCGCGCGGTTCGCACGACCGGCAAACTCGCCAGCGGTTCACGCATCGCCTGAGCCTGTGCCGGGGTTTCCGCCACCACCAATACGCTACGGGCGGCGCTCAGCAGATCGGCCTGACCTGGCAGCGGGCGGCGCGCCAATTCGTCATAAAGCGCGATCACCTCAGCTAAGTCGGCGCACTCCGCCAACAGCGCCCGCTCCCCGACCTGACGAATACTACGAATGATGCCCATATCGCCTACCCCCCGACCACGCCTTTACGCCGGTTAAATCCACCGCGCTGGTTAGGCCGTCGAAACCGGCGGTGTCTCAACGCCACAGCCCTAGAACTTGTACCCCAGCGGTCTCCAGCGCGGCGCGTACCGCCTGAGCAATCGCCACCGCGCCTGGCGTATCCCCATGCACACAGATGCTCTCAGCCGCCAGTTCGATCTGCTGCCCGGCGACGGTTTCGATAACCCCGGTGGTGGCCAGCATCACCATCCGTTCACAGATGTGATCGATGTCATGCAGCACCGCGCCGCCGACGCGACGATCCACCAACGACCCGTCGGCGTTATAGGCGCGGTCGGCGAACGCCTCGGCCACCACCCGTAGCCCCAGCGCCTGAGCTTCCGCCGCCATCGCCGAGCCGGGCAACGTCAGTACCGCCAATTTGGGGGCCACCTCGGCGATTGCCCCGGCCACCGCACGGGCCAACGTGGCATCTTTGGCGATCACGTTGTACAGCGCCCCGTGCGGCTTCACATGGGTGACCTTCGCCCCCACGCTTTTGGCCACCCCAACGAGCGCGGCAACTTGATAGGCCACATCGGCAGCCACTTCTTCAGGTGTGCAATCCAGGCGACGCCGACCAAACCCCACCAGATCGGGGTAGCCCGGGTGAGCACCAACCCCCACCTTGGCGCGCGCGGCGGCCTCACAGGTACGGCGCAGCACCAGCGGGTCCCCGGCATGGAAACCACAGGCCACGTTGGCGCTGGTGACGATTGCCAGCATCGCCTCGTCGTCGCCCATCGTCCAGGAACCGAAAGCCTCACCGAGATCGGAGTTCATGTCGATACGCATGTCACGCACAGTATCACCGGACACGTTCCCGCCGGTCTGCCGCCACCCTCTTACACTCCATATGCGCCATGGGCTATCTGCGTCCTGCGTTGAGGTGAGTCTGAGCGAGTATCGGTCTCGCGCCGTGACCGAAAAACGCAAAACTGAACCGGGTGGGGGCCGGGGAAGAACCATGCCATAATCGTGAGCTATGTCCGTTCTCCACTACCTCGGCGCGGTGCTGGTGCTTGGCGTCATCGTTGCGGTGGGAGTGTGGAGCGGCCGTCAGGTACGTAGCCACGACGACTACACCGGGCGTGCTCGCCGTGCCAACCCCGCCATGGTCGCTGGGGCGCTGCTCGGCACCATCGTCGGCGGTGCGTCCACCATCGGCACCGCGCAACTCGCGTACACCAACGGCCTCTCGGCTTGGTGGTTCACCATCGGCTGCGCGACCGGCCTGCTGCTGTACGGCACCGTACTGCTGAAACCGATCTACCATTCCGGTGCCACCACGGTGCCGGGGCTCATCGGCGGCGAGTTCGGCCCTCACGCCAGCAGAGCCGGAGCCATGCTGGCCAGTATCGGCACGTTTCTGTCGGTGGTGGCGCAGCTACTCGCGGCGGTCGCGCTCATCACCGCCGTCAGCGACCTCACCGACGCTCCCGCGCTCGCCCTGATGGTGGCGTTGGTGGTGGTGTATGTGGTGTTCGGTGGCGCGCTGGGGGCTGGTTACGTCGGCATCGTCAAAACTGTGCTGCTGTCGCTCACCGTGGTGGGGTGCGGATTCTTGGCCTTGGGGGACGTGGGCGGTTTCAGCGGGCTGCTCGACAACCCGGCGCTGCCGCATGAGACGTATTTCAACTTCAATTCGCGTGGGTTTGGGCTGGACACCGGAGCCGCCATCTCGCTGGTGCTGGGTGTGGTGACCGAGCAGGCGTACTTCCAGGCCCTGCTCTCGGCGCGTTCTGCCAAGGTGTCGCGGATTGGGGCATTGGGGGCCGGGGCCATCGTGCCCGTCATCGGCGCGCTCGGCGTGCTGGTGGGCATGTCAATGCGGATCACCCACCCCAGCATTGAATCCAGATTGGCGCTGCCACTGTTTATCAAGGAACACCTACCGGCGTTGCCCGCCGGAATCGCGTTGGCCGCCTTGCTGGTGGTACTGGTCGGTTCGGCCTCCGGATTGAGCCTCGGCATCGCCACGGTCGTGGTACGCGACCTGCTGCCGAAGCGGTGGTTGAAGGAAAAGGACGCCCGGCAGCTTCTCATCAGCCGCGTCACCCTGCTGGCGGTACTGCTGGTCGCCGCTGCCATCTGCCTGCTCGACATGGGCGGCCTCATCCTGTCGTGGAGTTTCCTTTCCATGGGATTACGCGGCGCGGTGGCGTTCTGGCCGGCGATGGCGGCGTTGTTCTGGCGCGGACATGTCAACCCGAAGTTTGTCGTCCCGGCCATGATCTCCGCCCCTCTCACCACCGCCCTCGGTGCCTGGTTCGGCCCGGCGGATATCGACCCGGTGTGGTTCGGCGTCGCCTCCAGTTTCGTCATCATGGCCGCCGGGGCGCTAGCCCGAAAGCGGCAGCGACACCACGACTCATAACCCTGTTTGGATACGCAAAGAAGCCGCCCGAAGGCGGCTTCCGATACGCGACGACTCAGCCCCAGGAAACCCTGGCGACCGGAGCGTTCACTCAGCGTTCAGCGGGTCTCGCGATGTGCGGTGTGCTGGCCGCAGCGCGGGCAGAACTTCGCAAGCTCCAACCGATCCGGGGTGTTGCGGCGGTTCTTCTTGGTGATGTAGTTGCGCTCTTTGCACACGGTGCAAGCCATCGTGATCTTCGGGCGGATATCCGCCTGCTTCTTCGCCATCTCTCGCCTCAACTTCTCGGGCCGTACTTTGGTCGTACGGCAACGCTCTATAGTATCGACCCGCCCAAGGTGCCAGTCAACCCCGTAGCGAGGACGGGACTCGAACCCGTGACACAGCGATTATGAGCCGCTTGCTCTACCACCTGAGCTACCCCGCCTTAAGCGCCAACCGGCTGCCCGGCTGAGCAGAGCCCCCATGCAGAATCGAACTGCAGACCTTCTCCTTACCATGGAGACGCTCTACCGACTGAGCTATAGGGGCCAGTCGCCAAAACAGGCTATCTCACTTGCCGTAAAATCACGAAATCGAGACAGCGTTTTTCAGCGCGTAAATCGCGGCATTTTTCGGATCGTTGAGAAGCAGCACCACGAGGCGGAAGCCGGGCGACTTCGGCATACCGGCTACAACACCAAACCCATGCTGCGGCGCGGGGGGCGCGCTACTTAACTCCGGGTCGCCGTTGTTCATTATGAAACCTTCGTAATGCCAGCGCTGACGTGTCATCTCGCACATCCCCCGGCTAAGCTGAGATGAGATTTAGAGCGAGGAGCATCATGCGCGTAGGCAAGCACGTAGCGGAGGCGCTGGCGGCCGGGAAACCGGTGCTGGCATTGGAATCGACCATCATCACCCACGGTCTGCCCCGGCCTCGTAACCTGGCCGTCGCCCTGGAGGCGCAAGAGCAGTTGCTTGACGCCGGTGTGGTGCCCGCCACCGTAGGCGTGGTACGCGGTGAGGGCGTCGTTGGGCTGGACGCCGACGAACTCACCGAACTTGCCAACGACACAGCCGTGGTGAAGTTGTCGGTGCGCGACCTCCCTATCGCCGCGGTACGCAAACTCTCCGGCGGCACCACCGTCGCCGCCACCGCGCTGCTGGCGCACCAGGCCGGGGTGAAGGTGTTTTCCACCGGCGGGCTGGGCGGAGTGCATCGCGGCGCGTCCACCACCTTCGACGAGTCGGCCGACCTGATCGCACTGGCCATGTACCCCATCGTGCTGGTGAGCGCCGGAGTGAAGTCGATCCTCGACATCCCCGCCACACTGGAGCGTTTCGAGACACTGAACGTGCCGATCGTCGGTTATCGCACCACCAACTACCCCGGTTTCTACGTCTCGGATTCCGGTTACCAGGTGGATTACCAGGTCGATACCCCCGCCGAAATCGCGGCGCTGGCACGAGCCAGGGACGAGTTGGGGCTCACCTCGGCGGTCGTCGTCGCCAACCCGGTCGATCCGGCGTACGAGTTGAATCGCGAACTGCACGATAAGACACTCGCCAAGGCGCTGGCTGAATGTGCGGCGCGTGGTGTCCACGGTCACGACATCACCCCGTTCCTGCTCGACTACATGCAGCGCGAAACCAGCGGCGAGTCGTTGGAGGCGAATCTGGCCGTATACCGCGGCAACGTGGCGCTGGGTGCCGAGATCGCCAAAGCCTTGGCAGAGTGAGCCGTGCCATGACAGCGGCGCGGCCACTAGAAACGGCATCCCGACCCCAGCGGGTGTATCCGCGGAAGGCCACCTCCACCCGCGTCGGAACACTGCGCCATTCGCAAGCCCCAAAGCCGTCAGTTCCCTTGCTCGGGGTCATCGGGGACATCAGCGAAGACATTGTGGTATTTCAGTCGCACCCGTTGGCGCACGGCACCGACACCCCGAGCCGGGTGGTACGTACCCGTGGCGGTTCGGCGGCGAATCTGGCCGCGGTGGCGGCCACGCTGCTACCCACCAGGTTCATCGGTTGTGTCGGCCCAGATCGTACCGGGCGCTTTGTGGCCGAGGCGCTGGAGCAGGAGGGAGTGGAGGTACGGGTCACCACCGGATCGCGCTCCTGCTCCATCATCGTGCTCATCAGCCCCGATGGCGAACGTACCATGCTGCCTGATCGTGCCGCCAACGCCGAGTTGCACTTCGCGGACATACCGAGCGAATGGCTGGACGACCTTTCCGCGCTGCACATCACCACCTACTCGTTGGAGGGTGGCCCCACCACCGAATCCTGCTTCGCCGCCATGGCGCGGGTGGCGACCAACGGTGGTCTGACCAGCCTGGACACGTCGTCTGTCACCATCTTGAAACTGATCGGCGAAGATCGCTTCATGGAGTTCGTGTCCCAGCTTGATCCTGACATCGTGTTTGCGAACGAACTGGAGGCGGCGACATTGGGCTGGGACACCGAGGCCCCTGCCGACCGGTTGCTGGTCATCAAACACGGCGGCGATCCGGTGCTGTTCCGTACCACCGCCGGGGCGACGCGGATACCAGTTGGCGAGATCGAAGGCGTGGTGGATTTCACCGGGGCGGGCGACGCCTTCGCCGCCGGGTTCTTGGCCGAAATGCTGACCGACCTGGCCGTGCGCGGCAACCCGGCGAGCAGCGTACGCCGTCTCAAACCGGACGACCCCCGCTTGGCGCGCTGGTGCGCCGCCGCGCACATGAAAGCGTCCGATGTGATAACCAAACCCGGTGCCGGGACGATAATCGGGTAGCCCGCTGTGCGTACCGCTCATTGGGCAGTCGCGTACGCCGAAAACGCCTCGGAGCGTACCTAACCGCCCAATGAACGCTCACCTGCAAGATTGTTGCGAGGCTAGTCTTGAAGTGACGACCTCGGGAAGACCAAAGAAGGAGCAATACGATGTCAACACCCCATATCAGCGCAGCGCCCGGCGAGATCGCCCCGGTGGTGGTCATGCCGGGTGACCCTCGGCGAGCCGAACGCATCGCCAAGGAGTATTTCTCTAGCGTGAAGTGCGTCTCGGACGTACGCGGTATCCAGGCTTGGACGGGCACATACGGCGGTCACCCGATCACCGCGATGGCTTCCGGCATGGGTATCCCGAGCCTGTCGATCTACGCCACCGAGCTTTACCGTTTCTACGGGGTGCAGCGCATCTGTCGCGTGGGCACCTGTGGCGGCGTCGCGTCCCACATCAACATCGGGGACGTGGCCATCGGCGCGAGCGCCCACACCAACTCGCGGGCAGCCACCATCTACGTGCCGGATGTGACGCTCTCGCTCGCCGCCAGCACCGACATGCTGATCGCCGCAGTGGTGCGAGCCCGCGAAGTGACGTCCGGGACGGAGCACAAGGTGCTGACCGGCGCGCTTTTCAGTTCCGACTTCTTCTACCTGGGACGCGATGATGTCACCGCGGGGCTGGCACGTCTGGGATGCTTAGGCGTCGAGATGGAGGCCGCCGGGCTGTACGCCTGCGCGTTGAACGAAGGACGTGAGGCACTCGCCGTATGTACCGTCTCTGACCATCTCACTGTGCCGCAACCCGAGATGACCAGTGCCGAACGCGAGATGCTTTACAGCACCGCCTGCGAGGTGGGGCTGGCCGCGCTGCTCGGATAGTTACCACCGTCGGATTATCTTCAACGTAACCCCTACGTACGGGAATGCCTCCAGGCGCGGCGGCGACACCGTGGTGGCTACCGCGATCCCTCGCGCTACCGTGCCTGCGTATGGGAGCGCCTCCGGGCGCGGCGGCGACACCCCGTAACCGCTCGCCGGACGCAAAAACCGCCCCGGGCTCATCCAGCACCGGGGCGGTTCGCGTGGCAGCTGATGGATTCGAACCACCGTAGGCTCTCGCCGACAGATTTACAGTCTGCTCCCATTGGCCGCTCGGGCAAGCTGCCGTGCACGCCCAAGAAGCCTATCAAAAGGGTGCCGTCCGTACGAAACGTACGCGCCGTCCCCTGGCGGACGGGAAACACATTTCGGTGTTCATTGGGCAGTTACGCACGCCAACCGGCCGATACTGCGTACCAAACTGCCCAATGAACAGCGAAACGCGCCCGACATCACCTACCGGCTACATGGCGAACTCGGCCACCATACCGACGCGCTCCAGGAAGGCGCGATCATGGCTCACCACCAGCACCGCGCCCCGGTACGCGCCGAGCGCTTGCACCAGTTGATCCACCGTAGCCAGGTCAAGGTTGTTCGTTGGCTCGT
>JAIRRM010000111.1 GCA_031255975.1 Propionibacteriaceae bacterium
TTCGGGATCGAATTAATTGAGATTCTAGTAATTCAGACAGGGAAGGAAAGTACTATGTAGCCTGTTGCCGGTTGTATGTTTTCACTTTGGCTACGTTGTTTTTCTGCTGGGCATTGTGCTGATCGGCTTTGTTTCATAGGACGGGGGCGAATAATGATGATGGTTCAGCGTGGAACCGTTGCGACTGGTTCTTCCGGGGTGGGTTTTGCGGGCCGGGTGCTGCTGGCATCCTTGGCGTTAACGGTGACAGTGGCAGGTTTTGTGGGGTTACCCATGGCGGTTGCGGCTCCGGTATCGCATACGTATCTCAGTGACGACCTGTGCGACCAGGATGATGGCTTGGGGTTTGGGGTGTCTTACGAAGACGCGGGCCAGACTCATTTGGTGATCGATTTGGATGAATTGGCTGAGGAAGTCCCCGGCGTCACCGAGGTGATTGTTGGTACGGTCAATAGCCGATTGACTATGGATTGCATTGCCCAGTTGGTTTCAATGGAGTTTCGCCAGAGTGGGACGCAGGTGACTTCGCTGACTATCGGCTATGCGGCGTTCGAAGGGGCTATAGGTTTGGAGTCGGTGGTGTTTCCAGCGGGTTTGGAGACACTGACCATCAGCTATTGGGCGTTCCAGCAGGTTAGCCTTGCTGGTGAGGTCGCGTCATTGGAGACGGTGGTGTTTCCACATGGTCTGCGGGAATTGAGCATCGCCATGGACGCGTTCAGCCAGAAGGCTTACGATGGCGGCACCATGTCCTTGAAATCGGTGGTGTTTCCCGAGGGTTTGGAGACGTTGCATATTGACGAAGGTGTGTTCAGGCAGGGTGTTTTCGGCGGTGGTGACACGGCGTTGGAATCGGTGGTTTTCCCGGATAGCCTGCGGACGCTGACTATCGGTTCGGGCGCGTTCTATCAGAGCGTTAGTGGCGGCGGTAGTACGACACTTGAATCGGTGGTTTTCCCCAGTGGGTTGCAGGAGTTGGAGATCCAGTATCGGGCATTCTGCCAGGAGGCCTACGGCGGTACGACGACGTTACGACAGTTCGTTTTCCCCACGAGCGAATCCCCGGCGGCAACGGTGACGCTGGGAGGTGAGATCACGGGGTTGGAGACAAGCGCTGGGTTCGGTGTGGTGCCGTGGTTGTGGACGGGTGTCGCATCCAACACGTCAGCTGCGTGGGGCGCCAGTGGTGATTCATATCCACTGCTGCCATATGCCCAGGTTACGTTCGACCCGAATGGCGGAGCATTGCCGGGTGCGGATGTGGATGAGTCGGTGACGGAGTTGACGTCTCCGGTGTGGCACAGCTATGTCGTTTTGGATTTCGGCGATTATTCATTTGATCCGGTGGTGTTGCCGGAGCCGGTGGATGGCTCCGGGGATGATTTCGGTTGGGAGTTTGTTGGCTGGGGTACCGCTGCCAGTGGTGTGCCGTTGGCTGATTTGATGCCCGTTGGTGCCAGCTTTGCGGCTGTGCCTGGTGTGCCGTCGGTGTTGACCGCATACTGGAGCGGTTCGTATTCGTCCGCTGTGACCGTGGTGGATGATTCGGCGGTGTTTGTTGATCCGGTGCGTTCTGCTGCTGTGGTGTCTCGTGCGGTGAGTGTTGTTCCGTCTCAGGGTTCGGTGTCGGTTACTGGTTCTGGTGTGGTTTTTGATGGTACTGGGTTGGATGCGGATGACTATTCGTTCAGTGTGGTTTACACGTTTGATGATGCTCGGGTGGTGACTGCTTCGTACACTGCGGTGGTTTTGCCCGTTGGCCCGGTAGTGCCTACGGGTGGTTCATCGATTACGGGGCAGAGCTTGATTCCCGTCGTGTTGTTGTTCCTGCTCGCTGGGGCCTGCTTCGCTGTTCGCACCCGTCGGCTAGGGTGAGCGAACGCACCAAGTTCGCTACCACTGAAATACAGAAACCACCACGCCCCCGCATAGGGCACGAACTTGGTAAGAGGCAGGCGATGAGGTTTGCCGACCCTTCCGGAACGGTAGTTGAACCCGACAGAGCATCGGTAAGGTTGCGGCGCGTTTCAGAATGCTCCTTTTGTCCCGTCTGCGGATATCGTCCCAAAACCGGCATAATCATCACATGAACTTGAGTGGGAGCGACGGTGCCGAATCACCTATTGCGGCTCCGCTTACCTTCCGTGACGCCATCGTCTACGAGATCTACCCCAAGAGTTTCTGTGACTTAAACGGCGACGGTATCGGTGACCTGCCCGGCATCACCTCCAAACTCGATTATCTGGCGGCGCTTGGCGTCAACATGTTATGGCTCACTCCCATCTACCCCAGTGGCGGTGTGGATGGCGGTTACGACGTGGCCGACTACCTGGGTATTGATCCGGTGTATGGCGACCTTGACGATTTCACCCGGCTGGTACGCGAAGCCCACGCGCGCGGGCTGGGTGTGATGATGGATATGGTGTTCAACCACACGTCGTCTCACCACCCGTGGTTTGTGGAAAGCCGGTTGTCGCGCGACAATCCGAAACGCGACTGGTACATCTGGCGCGACGGCCAAACGCCGGGTGCGCCGGAAGTTGGTGGCACGCCCCCAGACCCGTCCGATGTGCGATGCGGCCCTGCGGGATCACCGCCGAACAACTGGGCCGGACTTTTCGGCGACGGCCCGGCCTGGACATACGACGCGGCGACCGAACAGTGGTACCTGCATCTGTTTTCCAGCCAGCAACCTGACCTCAACTGGGACAACCCCGAGGTGCGCGCCGCCATGGCCGACGTGCTCCGTGGCTGGATCGACCGCGGTGTGGACGGGTTCCGTTTCGACGTCATCAGTTACATCTCCAAACCAGAGGGCCTGCCCGACGCGCCCCTGGACGTACGCGGCGTGGCCAACCCCACTTCGACGGTGGCACATGGCCCGCACGTACACGAATATCTACGTGAACTGCGGCGGGCGATGAACGAGCCGCCACGGGTGGCCGGCGTTAGCCGGGTGTTCGACCTGCCGGTCTGCGTGGGCGAGGCCGCCGGGGTGAGACTGGAGCACGCCGCTCGCTATGCCCCGTCCGATGGCAGTGAACTGGACATGGTGTTCCAGTTCGAGGTGAACGATCTGGACGGTGGCGAGAGCGATAGATGGAATACCCGCCGTATCAATTTCTGCGACTTTGTAGCGGTGATGGAAAAATGGCAGCGCTCTGGGGTGTGGAACGCGCTGTTCCTCTCCAATCACGACGAGCCACGCCCGATTGAGCGGTTTACGGGGCATCCGCTGCCCGAGGACCCGCAGCACCGCGCCGAGGCGTTGGCGGCCACCTACCTGGCGCTGCGCGGCACACCGTTTATCTACCAGGGCGAAGAACTGGGCATGACCAACATGGTGTGGCAACACCCCGATCAGCTACGTGATGTCGAGGGCATCTCCGGGTATCAACTGCTGCGCGGGCGTGGCCTCAGCGAACGGGAGGCGCTGGACATCGTCGGCGCGAAGGGACGCGACTCCGCCCGTACCCCGATGCAGTGGAACGCGGAACCCGGTGCCGGGTTCACCACGGGGGAGCCGTGGATCGCCATCAACCCCAATCATGTGACTATCAATGCGGCGGCCCAAGAAGACGATCCGCGTTCGCTACTCAACTACTATCGCACGCTACTGCGGCTACGTCGGGATGCTTCATCCGAATAATACAATCAGCCCAGAGAGCAGCAGTGTGGCTACCGGGAACGACAGAGCATACAGCCAGGCCCCGCTTCGAGGATCGGTGGCTTTCGGTGATCCATCGAACAATGGGGGTACCACCGGGTCGGCCAAACCGCGTAGTTGCCGATAGCTGACAGGCACCAGTGCGAGCAACACCATCGCCCCACCGACGAGTAGCGGGATGGGGGGTAGGTTGGTTATCGCCCGGTCGGGGACGAGCAGTTGCAACAAAGCGCCTCCGGCCACGACGGTAGCGATGCCCCCTACCAAGAAGAGTGGGTGCCTGAGCGCCAATCGCAGTGTTTGGCTACGCAACACGACGAGGATGAGCAGGGCCGCAGTCAACGTGCCGAATAACAGCACTCCGCCGAGGGATATTGCCTGTGGCTCGTTCTTTATGATGGCGGCTACGGCTTGGGTGGTGACCAGCATCGCGGCGGTGTTGCCGAGGGTGAGCAGCAGTATGGGCAGATAGTTGGACAGCTTTTCGGATGTGTCCACTGGTAGGTCGAGGGCCGCCGCATATGCCACGGGATCGCCGAACGCCGCTGCTGCTCCGGTACCGGAATCGACCACATGCGCATCCACTTCGGCTAGGGCGTCCCCAATATGTTCGCCACTCACCCCGCGTAACCGCAGTTCAATAAGCAGTTGCTCTGCCCACCGCGGATCTACATGCGGGGCCAGCGCAGACTCCAACTCGAAGCGCTTGGTATCTTTGATGTCAGTGCTGCCCGTGCTCATCATGCATCCCTTTCCACGTTCTGCTCCGTGCCCAACAGGTCGCTGACAGTGGCCGCGAAGCCGATCCACTGCTGCCGTCGAGAGTCGAGGACAATTTGGCCGGCGGAGGTCAACTCGTAGAACTTACGACCGGGGCCACCGTCGCCCTCGCGCCAGGTAGCGTTCACCCAGCCGGCGGCCTCCAGCCGCCCCAACAGTGGATACAACGTGCCGCCTTTCAGCGTGCCCAACCCGGAACGCTCCAGGGTGCCGACGATGGCGTAGCCGTATGTCGGCCCGTCCGCGATCACCCGCAGCACGCACACCTCGATGACGCCCCGCAGCCATTCGCTTGGCAGTTCTAGGTTGTCAGCCATACTAGATAGTCTAACTGACTAGAAGCTTGTGTCAAGTCGTGAGCCAGGCAAAGCTGGATGGTATCACTGATACACTTTAGGTATGAGCACCCTTAGAGAACGACGCGAAGCGGCGGGTATCACCCAGACCCGTCTAGCAGAATTGTCCGGGGTGAAGCGAGCGAACATCTCTGCGTATGAGTTGGGTACGCGTCCTATGTCGGCGGAGATGGAGCGTCGTTTGTTGAGTTGTTTGGTTCGGCCGTCTGAGCGGTTGCGATTGCATCGTAGTGAGGTGCGTCGGATTATTGCTTCGCATGGTGGGGAGAATCCGAGGGTATTCGGCTCGGTGGCGCGGAACCAGGATGTGCCCTCCAGCGATATAGACCTATTGATCGACGCCACTCGCATCCAAGGTCTCGACTTCATCGCTCTCGAACAAGAACTCACAAACGTGTTGGGTGTCCGTATAGACCTGATAAGTGAGCGCGCTGTCCGATTGCCAAAACACGCCCATATCCTCGCAGAGGCGGTACCACTGTGAGGCGGCAACCAGACGAGGTGGTATTGGCGGCGCTTCGGGCGATGCTGGAGCAGACGGCGAAGGCAGCACGTTTGGTCGCCAAAGGCT
>JAIRRM010000161.1 GCA_031255975.1 Propionibacteriaceae bacterium
TTGGGCAGCGCTGGAGCTGGAGTTGAAACATCGCTGAGTAGCGGCGCGTTTCGTATCGGCGTGTTGCACAACTGCTCGAACATATGTTCGGATAAACTGACGTTTGCAGTCAGTTGCGGACGTTGGTTTTCCACAGGTTGACGACCACAGGCGGAAATGTCGGTGGCACTCGCTAGGTTGTTGGTCACGGGGTCTTCCGTAGCCCTATAACTGCTGTAGTCGGCGGCTGTCAAGCCGTCAACCTGATGAGCATTGGAGTGTCTGATGGCAACAAACGACCGCATGAAGGCGCTGGAAGCCGCCCTCGCGCAGATCGAAAAACAACACGGTAAGGGTGCCGTGATGAGACTGGGCGACCAGGTGGCGCAGAACATCGAGGTAATCCCCACCGGATCGGTGGCGCTGGACGTGGCGCTTGGTGTCGGTGGCCTGCCACGGGGTCGTATCGTCGAGATCTACGGTCCGGAGTCATCCGGTAAAACCACGGTGGCGTTGCATGTGGTGGCGAACGCCCAGGCTGCGGGAGGGTTGTGCGCTTTCATCGACGCTGAACACGCCCTCGATCCCACTTATGCCGCGGCACTCGGGGTGGATGTCGCCGCGCTGCTGGTGAGCCAACCAGATAACGGCGAACAAGCACTGGAGATCGCCGATACGTTGGTGCGCTCCGGCGCGTTAGCGCTGGTGGTGATCGACTCGGTGGCCGCGCTCACTCCCCGCGCCGAAATCGAAGGCGAGATGGGTGATAACCACGTCGGTTTGCAGGCGCGGTTGATGAGTCAGGCGCTACGCAAGATGACCGGCGGCCTGAAGCAGGCCAATACCACCGCCATCTTCATCAACCAGTTGCGCGAGAAGATCGGGGTGATGTTCGGCTCCCCCGAAACCACCACCGGTGGCAAGGCGCTCAAGTTCTACGCTTCAGTACGACTGGATGTGCGCCGTATCGAGACGCTGAAGGACGGTCAGGACATGGTGGGTAACCGCACCCGCGTCAAAGTGGTGAAAAACAAGGTGGCCCCTCCGTTCAAGTCAGCCGAGTTCGACATCATGTATGGCAAAGGCATCTCGCGCGAGGGTTCGCTGCTCGATATGGGAGTTGAGGCGGGCATCATTCGCAAGGCTGGGGCTTGGTTCACCTACGGCGATTTACAACTCGGACAGGGGCGCGAGAACGCCCGCACCTATCTCAGCAACAATCCTGCGGTGGCAGCGGAACTCGACGACAAGATACGCGCCGCCATGGGGTTGGTAGGCGAAGATGCCGCAGTGGTACCGCCGGGAGTGAATCCGGAGACCGGTGAAATCGACTTCTAGGCAAGTAGTGGATTCCGAAGAGCGAACCGCCGAGGAATCGGTGGGTCTGCCGCGCAAAGATCAGGGCGCGGCCCCCGAGGGTATGTCGCGCGAGCGGCAACTGGAGTGGGCGCGTGAGATCGCGCTGCGTCGGCTTGACCAACGCGACTACACCGGTGGCGAGCTGCGGGCTGTTCTGCTGAAACGAGGTTGTCCGCCGGATGTGGCAGATGATCTGTTACGGGGCTTCGAGGCTGCGGGGCTGGTGAACGACGCACGGTTCGCCGAAGCCTGGGTGTTCTCGCGGCATGAGCGCCGTAATCTGTCGCACCGGGTGGTGGCTGCGGAACTGCGCCGCAAAGGCGTGGCGGCTGAACTCGTGGTCGTGGCCACCGCTGGTATCGACCGGAACAGCGAACTGCGGGCGGCCCGTGAAGTGGCGGCGACGCGATTGCGGCGGTTGACTGGGTTGGAGTACGCGGTGGCTTACCGCAGATTGGCTGGAGCGTTGGGGCGACGGGGTTATGATCCTGATGTGGTGGCGGAGGTGGTGAAGGAAACACTGCGCGACTGGGTAACATCTGAGTCGTAAGCGCCGTAGGATGATATGAACAATCCGAGGAGCCCCCGATGAACGATGCAATGGCGATCATCGCGATCATCTCGGTGTTGGTTATGCTCATCGGAGCTTTGGAACTGCGTTCTGTACGCGAGCGCGCCCGAGTCAGCGCCCGGCTGGACGAGTTGGAGACCCCGGCCTCCGGTGCCGTTGCCGACGAGATGGAACTCGCTCGGCAGCAGGTGGAACAGATCTTGGAGGTGCAGCGCGGCGAGGCGTCCGAGAGCCGTCGCGTACTCTCGGAGCGAGAGCAGCAACTCAATGACTGGGATCAGCAGTTACAGACCAAACAGGAGCAGCTTTTCAGGGACGAGGTAAATCTGCGAGCCTCCCGCGACGCATTCGACAAGGAGCGCGCCGGATTGGCACGTCGTACCGCCGAGGTGGAGCGACGTGAGAACGCCGTGGTGGAGGAGTTAGAGCGGCTCTCCGGGCTCACCGCCGATGCCGCCCGCGCCGAATTGATGGAGCAGGTGGAGAATCTGGCACACGCCTCCGCCATCGCCAAAGCTCGTGAAATCGAGGAGACCACCACCAAGCAGGCGCAGTTGATAGCGCGCAGTGTGTTGGTCACCACCATGCAGCGCATGGCGGTTGAAGTGGTATCAGAGGCGGTGGTCTCCACCGTGGTGATCCCCGGCGATGAGATGAAAGGCCGCGTCATCGGTCGTGAAGGCCGTAATATCCGCGCCTTCGAGCAGGTCACCGGCGTCAACGTGGTGGTAGACGACACACCTGGGTTGGTATTGCTTTCCTGCTTCGATCCGGTGCGCCGTGAGGTGGCCCGGGTGGCGCTGGAAGATTTGATCGCCGACGGGCGCATCAATCCAGTGCGTATCGAGGAGGCTTACGGACGGGCACTGGAACGGGTGGATGAACTGTGTCAGCGCGCCGCCGAAGATGCTCTCGCCGAGGTGGGCATCGGCGGGGTGGATCGGGCGTTGTATCCCATCATCGGCGGGCTCAAGTTCCGAACCAGTTTCGGTCAGAACGTGCTCGCGCACATGGTGGAATGCAGCAAGATCGCGGGGGCCGTCGCCGCCGAGTTTGGGTTGGACGTGGCCTCCTGCAAGCGGGCGGCATTTTTCCATGACATCGGCAAAGCCGTGGTGACCAGCGGCGATGGGTCGCACGCCTTGGAGGGGGCGGCTTTGGTGCGTAAATACGGCGAAGCCCCCGCCATTGTGAACGCCGTGGCGTCTCACCACAATGAGGTGCCGCCCGAGTACCCCGAGGCGGTGCTGGCGCAGGTGGCTGATGCCGTATCCGGGTCTCGCCCGGGTGCTCGTCGTGAGTCGATTGAGGCCTATGTGCAGCGGTTGGAGCGATTG
>JAIRRM010000207.1 GCA_031255975.1 Propionibacteriaceae bacterium
CCGCACCGCGGGTTGGGTACGCAACAACAGTTCGGCGTAATACAGCAGGTCGTCGAAGTCGAGCGCGTTGGCCGCAGTCAGCCGATCCTGATAGCGCAGATACGCATCGCCATAGTGCCGCCCCGGCCCAAACTTAGGGGCAAGGGCTAGGGCTTCACTCGGCCCCACCAGTTCGTTCTTCATCGCCGACACCCACCCGAGCACGCTGCGCGGTGCCACCTGTTTGGTGTCCACCTCCATCTCGTGCAGCACTAGCGTCATCAGGCGACGGGAGTCGCCCTCGTCGTAGATGGTGAACGAGCGCCGCAGGCCGATCTTGTCGCCGTCGGCCCGCAGAATACGCACGCACGCCGAATGGAACGTGGACACCCACATCCAGTTGGCGCGTCGCCCCACCAGTTCGACTACCCGGCTGCGCATTTCACCCGCCGCTTTGTTGGTGAACGTGATCGCCAGCACCTGCGCCGGATCGACATGACGCCGCGCCAACAGATACGCGATACGGCGGGTGAGCACCCTGGTCTTGCCAGAGCCGGCCCCCGCCACCACCAGCAATGGAGTACCCTCGTGCAGCACCGCAGCGCACTGTTCGGGGTTGAGGTCGGTCAGCAAATCTTCTCGCATGGCTTGTCTGAGCTTACCGGTGAACACCGACTAAACCGTGAGACGGCACGTACTGCCCTTGCCCCAGGTAGGCTGTACCCATGGCACTGAAGAAGTTGCGCCGCTCGCACAAAAACAGGTTTATCGCTGGGGTGTGCGGTGGCATCGGGGAGTTCCTGAACGTCGACGCCAACATCGTACGTTTGGTGTTCATCGCCGCCTCGCTCATCACCGTCGGCACCACGGTGCTCGTCTACTTTGCTCTCTGGGTGGTGCTCGCGGACGACACCACCGGCGAACTCGGTGCCGACAAGCTCGCCGACGTCTACGAGAAGTACCGCAACCGTCCTACCACGGGCTGATCCCTCGCCCAGTATTGTCTTTACAAGCCTGCGGGCGTGTCGTTGCGTTTGCCAAGTGCCTGTGCGCGCGTTCACCTGCGGCGCGGTTCAGGCGCTAGCGCGGTTGGAACATTCCGTAGCGGGTTTTCAGCCGTGTCAGTTTTTCCACGATGAGCGTGGACAGCAACGTCAGGAACACCGCTGAAGCGAAAGCGTGCAGCGCGTTGAACGGAACCCCGGAGAGGTAGATGGCGAAGATGGCGGGCCAGGTGAACTCAGAGGCCCACATCATCACCGAAGCGGTGTCCACCAGCAGCCCGTAGATGACGAACGTGGCCACCGTGCCGTACCCGATGATCCAGGGTTTATACGAACGGGAGCCGCGGCCCAATCCGTTACGTTCGGCGGCACCACGGGAGAAAAACACTCCGGCGAGAAATCCGATGAGCCCGTAGGCGAACATCTGCCACGGTGTCCAGGGGCCATGGCCGAAGATGAAGTTGGAGACGAACCCGGTAAGAGCCCCCACGACGAACCCGGATTCGCGCCCCAGCCCCACCCCGGCCAGGATCACTACCGCCACCCCCGGCTTGAACTGCGGCACCATGAAGAACGCCGCGCGTCCGGTCACGGCGATGGCCGTCATCACCGCGATGATGACCACCTCGCGGGCGGCGGGTTTACGCCCCTCGAACGCCGCGAAGAACGGCACTATGGCCAGCAAAATCACCGCGAACGCCACGAAATAGTAACTGCGCTCGAAAGGGAACAGCACCCCAAGCAACAGCACCAAAGGTATCCCGGTCAGTGACAGCACCCATGCCAACCGCACCCAGGGGTTCATGACGCTGCCCCGGTTGTGGTTTCCGGCTTTTGTGAGGCGGGTTCTGGAACAGGTTCGCCCGCGTCCCGCTGGGTTGCCGGGACACTCTCCGGCGAGGTGCATTCGGCGGGTAGTGCCTGAATCCGTTCCACCAGATCGGACACGGTGATCGCCCCCGAGACCAACCCTCGGCTCATCCGGTTGGCCGCGGTGGTGTAGAAACTGTTACCGGAGAAGAACTCACGCGGAACGCCTTCGGTGACCACGACCCCATCGAAAAACAACAGACAACGCGAAGCGTGCTCAGCCGCGAACTCCACATCATGCGACACCATCAGGATGCTCAACCCTTGGTCAATGAGCCGACGCAGCACCCCGGCCAGCTTGGCCTTGAAGAAGGCGTCCATGCCCTTGGTGGGTTCATCTAGCAGCAGCAGTTTGGGCCGGGTCAGCAACGCCAACGCTAGCGCGGCCCGCTGCTGCTCGCCACCGGAGACATCGTACGGATGACGTTCAAGCAGTTCGGTGATCTCGGCGGCAGCGGCGGCCGACGCCACCATGGCGGCGCGCTCTTCCTTTTCAGGGAAGTGCGTAGTGGCCACGTCATCCAGATCGTCACCGATGGTGTTACGCATAAAAAGGGTCTGCGGGTCCTGCGGCAGCACCGCCAGCCCGGCGCGAGTGAGTTCCATACCCTTCGCTTTCGTCGGGTCTAAACCGAGCAGTCGCACCTTGCCGCGATATGGCTTATGCAAACCGGACAGCACCCTAAGCGTGGTGGTTTTGCCGCTGCCGTTGCCCCCGACGAGACACGCGAACTCACCTTGACGCACCGTCAGATCCACTCCGCGCAGCACGTCGTCGTCGCCGCGACTGTAACGGAACCACAAGTCACGAGCGCTGATGATGGGCTCCGCTCCGTCGGCATCTCCCACTTCGGTGGCACTCCTCGCCTTGACGGCGTTCTCCACATCCTTGGATTCCGGAAAACCCAATCGGTGGCCGGGCTCAGCGATCAGATGAGCGTGATCGAGTTTGCGGGCCAGATACGCCCGTCCCTCCCGAATACTTACGGGACACTCGGCCGGGCGGGGCGGGGCTACGGCGCACTCTGGAGAGGTTCGAACGGAATCGGGGGCGTCCAACGCCAACGACAATCGGACGGCGGCGGGTAGTGCCGCCACCATCGGGTCGGACTCATGGACCAGCGCCAGACCCACGGTGCGTGGGGGCTCGTCGGCCACCAGTCGGCCATCATTTAGCGTCAGCACCCGGTCGGCGAGCGGGAAAGCGGTCTCCAAGCGGTGCTCGGTGACCAGTACGGTGGTGCCGATCTCATCGTTGATTCGTTTCGTAGCGGCCAAAAAATCCACGGCAGCGATGGGATCGAGTTGCGCGGTTGGCTCGTCGAGCAACAACAGATCGGGCTGCATCGTCATCACCGCGGCCAGATTCAGCAACTGCTTCTGCCCCCCGGAGAGGGTATCCACATTTCGGTGATACCAATCGCCGATGCCGAAGAAGCTGGCCATCTCGGCGACACGACGGCGGATGACATCCGAAGGGGTTCCCAACGACTCCAGCCCGAACGCCAACTCGTGCCACACCTTGTCGGTGACGATCTGGTTATCGGGGTTCTGTAGCACGAAACCGATACGACGCGCCTGCTCTGCCTGGGGCACTTCGCCTAGCGGTCGCCCGTCAAAACGCACCGCTCCAGAGCGGGTACCGTACGGGGTGAGCGCCGTTTTCAAGTGCTTAAGCAGCGTGGTCTTGCCACACCCGGATTGCCCAATGAGCAGCGCGAACTCCCCCGCCGCCAACTCGAAGCTCACGGCGTGCAGCACGTCTTGTTCGGTGTTCGGGAAAGCAAAACTTAGCTGTTCGACCTGAATGAGCGCCATGTCACCTCTTCCTTCAATCCCAGTAACAAAGGCGCGAAACACACCAGCGCCCACACCCCGATCACCAGCCAGGCGAGTGGTACGGCGGGGTTCAGTTCAATGGCCGGAAAGTACTCCGCACGCAACACCCCAGCGACACTAGCCACGATCACCACCAGCAGCCCGCCCCCCAGCGCCAACGCGCCCATCAGGTCGCGTTCACGCCAGCGGAAATCGTTGTACGCGCTACGCCCCGGTAGGCCGTACCCCCTGGCCAGCATGGAATCGGATGTATCAACGGCGTTCTCCAACGCCCAGGTGAGCATGATCGACAGCACCGCCGCCCCGTGCCGGGCTCGGGCGTACCAGTTTCCAGATGCCACGTCGCGTCCGATGCCCCGCTGCGCGGCGGCGATACGTTTTGCCTGCGCAAGGTAGCGCGGCACAAACCGTAACACCATGGCGAAAGTGAGCGACAACGCCGGAACAACATGCCCAAACACGCAAAGAAACTTGTCGGAGGTCATCACCTGGTTGTAGCTGACGAACCACAGCAGCACCGACCCCACCATCAGCGCCGCAACCCAGCCGTACACCACCGCTTCCAACGTGATGGGGTTATCCTCCCAGTAGAACAGCGTGGTCACTCCGCGATGGTTGAACACCGGGTTGAACAGTGCCGCAATCACCATCAGTAACATCAGGCCGGGCAGCAGCTTACGTAGCCCCGCCCAGCGCACCAGGTAAAACGCATAGGCAAGCGCGCCGACGAACGAAACGGTGAGAATGAGCGGGTGCAGAAATACCACGCTCACCCCAACCACGAGCACGAAATAGCCGAACACTACGACGGGATGCAGGCTCCCGAAAGCGTCTGAGTTACGCACCACCGCTACCCCAACGCGCCGGAGCCGCCGATGTCGCGGCCCAGGGCACAGGTGTAGCGCCAGCGGATACTATCGCCGTCTTTCAACTCGTACTGGCTGGCACCGTAGTTGGGGTACCAACCATTCACCGAATACATCCAGCCGCTCTCTGAGCCGCCGTCGAACTCGCAGATGTTGCTGATGCACTCCACGTACGCGCTGTTGTAGATCACCGAGTTGCGGAACGCCATGTGGATGCCGCGATTCCGAGTCTCGCGCTTCAGCACGTCAAACACCGACTCTCCTGGGGTGAACTCCACCGTTCGCTCGCCGAGAATCCACCCGTTGGCGGGGCATCCGGCCACCCCGGCAGCGGTGAGGCAATCGATACGCAACGTGACGGTGTGGGTAACCGGAGGCTCGCTGGTCGTAGTAGTCGTCGTGGTCGTCGTGGTTGTTGTGGTCGTCGTAGTAGTGCTCGTGGGCGGCCGGGTGGTACCACTGCCACTACCGCCGCCCCCGCCTCCGGTGGCGGTGGTGGACGTGCTGGTGGCGGCGACGCTGGGCGCGTTCGTCCCCACCGACGTCTCCGATGTCGCAGGCGGTGTGTCATCGGCCGTAGTCGTCGTGGAGGTAGTCACCGAGTCAGAACTCGTGGTGAGCGGAACTGCGGGGTCATCGCCGCCGCTTTGACTGCTGATAATCATGACGATCACCAAGGCGACCGCCGCCACTACGGCGGCCACCCCAGCGATCAGCCCTTTGGAGAGCTTCATTATCGATTACACCCCTTTCGCGACACCGCGACGGCGTGGGGAGGTGTTGCGTAGTACTCCCACACCCGCCAACAACATGAGCACCACGAATGGCAGCAACCCGGTACTATTCGCAGCCAGTTCGCCGCCAGTGGGCACGCTCGGCTCCCCAACAGGGAGCACCACAAAGCTGGCGACAGCAACAGCAGAGTCACTCGTAACCGTCACCGTATGCTCCCCTGGCTCAAAATCCGCGGGAACCAGCCATGTCCAGGACACCACGCCAACAGCGTCGGCATCCTGACTACCCAAATCAACCGGCTCGGAATGAACCACGGCCCGCACACTCTCACCAGGCACAAACCCGGTGCCAGTGAACGTAATCGTGCTACCAGCGACTACCTCGGTAACGACCACACCAGCGGCGGACACCGTGATGGAAACCCCCGGTGTAACCACACCATCTGCCGACCATGGCCGCAACGTCACATCAGTCATGTCATACAGGCTCGTCGCCCCAGTCAACACCCGATACAACGCATCGAGGGCATAAACGCCCTGCTCAGTCGCCATACCATTAGCGCCGCCAGTTGACGTATGCGCAAACGCCCCGGAATCCAGTTGATAAGCGCTAAACGCGTCCCATACGCTACGGGTCTCACCGACACTGAACGCGTCAGGACGCACAACCTTGGTGAACCGGGCATCATCCAAGCCGATACCCAGCGCCGCCAACGCGGTAATCACCTGGGCGGCACTCTCCGAATTGGCAGTGCCCCAAGTAACAAACCCGGCATCGCCTAACTGCATATCAGAAAGCGCAGTCAAACCAGCGGCAACCGCAGCAGACACCCCAGCGGGCGGCAGCACCCCCTGATAATGGGGAGCCAGCGCCTGCAACGCCATCGCGGTCACATCGGGATCAGCCGGAGCCGCACCAGACAGCGACCAGCCGCCGCCGGCAACCTGGTGATTCACAATATAGTCACGGTAGTATTCCCTATCCGCGGCACTCCCGTAACCACCCGAGTTCAACGCCAACAGCGCGAAAATCGGGCCATTCAACCCTTGACGTTCCACCTTGGCGCGGTCCGCCAACGGTGCCGTCAAATCGTAACCATCAAACTGGGTGGCATCCACACCTAACGCGGTAAGCGCCAACACCACCCGTGAATACTCGGTGTATCTGTTGCTAGACAACACACCCGCCGCGTCACTCACCGACTCAGCCAGAGCGTCGAGATACGCTTCACGCTGCTCAGCACTCAGCGCGCCGCCACGCGCCAAACCAAGCAACACCCACTCAGCACCATAGCCAAGATCATCCAACTCATACGCAGCACTCTGATACACCGCCGCCGCATCGTACGCGGCCTTCACCTGCGCGGCATCCGGCAACACCGGCGGAGTAACTGGCGGCTCCACCAAAACAACGGCTGGCAGCACGCTGTACACACCGTTCAATGCCGGGGCGTTCATGTTGGCACCCACTCCGGAGTCGGTGATGAAACGATGGGTACCCAGGGTGGAGCCCATGTGCCCCATCATGATGTAGCCATCTTCGAGCCAATAGCCCATGCTCACGTCATCCGGCAACGTCACTACCACGTTGTTCGTGGTGATGAAGTCATACTGCGTACCTCTTGCGAGCGTCACCTCTACGGCGTCAGAAGTCACGTAGTGAATCTTGCCGGTACCCCCAAAGCCAGGGTTGTAGATGCCAGACATCTTTGGCACCGGGATGAACAGTCCGCTGAGATGCACCTTCACCTGGTCGCCCGCCGCCGGGGTTTCGCCGGGACGGGTGAGGTTGGTGACCACCGGGGTCACCACGGCGGCACGGATGATCTTGTACGACACCGCGCCAGCGGCCTCGGCACGTACCACATTGTTGCCTGGACGCAGGGTGGTGGTATGGCCTTCATCCGTGGCCTCGGCTGCGATCCAGTCGTCACCGAACATCGGGTTCCAATACGTGACGTTGGCCGTATCGTCGCCCACCGTGACGCTGACATCCGTGCTGTCGCCCAACAGATACCAGGTGTCGAACTCGGAATCCCAGATGGCATCGGTGTACGGCTTCGGCACTAAGATGACGGGCGCTGCCGCGCCATCGCCGCCAACAGTGACCACCACGATGGCTGTCCGCTGCGGATCGGTGGCACCGTAACGTCCGCCGAATGATCCAGCGTTTGCCGTGGCGACATCGATAGCGTCGTAGCTCACCTCGATGATGGCGGTGCCTGGTTTGAGTGCCGTCAGATCAGCCCAGTTCGGAATCACCGAATGCGGAGCAACCGAAACCACATCGGCACCTTCGAGCACCGTGAAGTGAAAATCCGGTTCGATCATCTTGTTCGCCGTTTCGTTGTTGACGATCTGCCAGGCGGCGCGGAAACCGCGCAACCGGAAGTTGTCGCCGACTTCCAACCGGAGATGGTTGTCGGAGTTTGGCACATTCACGAATGTGCTGGCCTCGTTGAAGTTCGGCGTCGCCGTGTTGGTGGTGTCGGCTGGATTCTCATCGTCGCCAAAGGTCACCACGGTGCTGGATTCGCCGCCGATGTAGCCGGCCTTGGTGATGTGACCGGGCAACGACACCCGGTAGCTGAAACTGCCGTCGCTGCTCGTGGGTACCACCTGGTAAATGGTGGTGCCGTCGCCACCGGGCAGCACCGCGTGCGGTGTTTGCAGCACCATGTCGTAGTTGCTGGCCTGCCGGAACACTTTCACACTCGCTTCACTAGGCACGATGAGGTCATACAGCCTGTTCAGCGGTTGCGAACTGTTTGTGATGGTCGTACCGGCATTCACCCTGAGGTTCACGGCACGCGGTGCCAGCCCGAGACCCCCAACCGGAGTGAGGGTGAGGTTATACGACTCCCCGGCGCGCATCAGCGCCGCATATGCCGGGTTGTTCACCGACTTGTTGTAGTTGTTGAACGCCCCGATAGCCACCTGCTTGCCGTCAGCGTCAAGTAACGAGATCGAGTAGTCGGCGCTGGTAAGCGGCGAACCATTCGCTTTGGTGGAGGTGTACACGTTCACCGCCCGCAACGTGATGGTGTCGGTAAACGCATCAGTGTCAGCAGCGGCCGAAGGCACCGTGAAGTACGTGCCACCGATGCTGAGCGGAGTGAGTTCGCTCTCCCCCGCCGCATAGAGCGGGGCGGTGCCCCGTACCGAATAGGTGCCCGCAGGCAGGCTCAGCGTGTACGTACGGTAGCTGCCGTCGGCTCCGGGCGCACCGGCTCCAATGGGCGCACCCAACTGGTCAAGCCCAGCTGCGTCGAATCCCGCCGTCTCATAGAAACTGAGGTCAGCGGTGTTCGGCCCCACCATAACCGTGACGTTGTAGCGCGGCTCCGGCTGTGGCTCATCGCCGGAGTTCAGGTAGTAGACCAACGGCTCCTTTTCGCCCTCTTGCACCACCACTCGGATGACACCACTGAGCGGCGCGGCGGCGTAGCTACGAGTAGCACCACGGACGCTGTTGATATAGACACTGGCACCGTCGGCACCCTCCACGGCTACGGTGACTGCACTGTCGCCAAATGGCACGTTGTAGTAGCTGAACACGCCAGCTTCCAGTACCACCGGCGCGCCGTTTACCTTGATGGCAGTAGGCGCGGCGGTCACCCCCACGGCGTCGGCCACCTCGGGCACCCGGCGGAACCCCTGAACCTCGGTGGACTTCTCACCGATGGCCCCGGCGTAGATGTGCGACGCGGTGGTCACCCGGATGTAATGAATCTCATCCAGCACCACGGGCGTACCGTTGCCATCGACGGCCCAAGCCAGGTCGTAGCCACTGGCCGAGCCAGTCGCCTTGGTGTACGGGCTCACCGGGTTACCAAGCGTAGCGTTCGCCAGCGAGTCCACGTACCCCCACTCAGGAGCCTGCGCCGAGGTAGAACCGTACGGATCTGCGCCTGATGCCTGCAACAGCGGCCCGGTGAAGGTATAGCTCTCGTCGAAACCGGGCCGCCAGTCGAACAGCGGGTAGTTGGCGGGAACCGGATAGGCGATGCCGTTGTTAAACGAGTTCAGGTTGATCGGAATCTGCGTGCCGTAGTTATCGGTGTATGTGGACTGCGCCCAACCGTTTTGGGTCTCAGCGGTGCGCTGATACGTAACGGTGTAGTCTCGCAACGTGGTGTCCTCGAAGTGCGCGGAACCGGCAAGTAGATACCAGGTAAAACCATCGGCGGACACCTCCACATACCCCGGTTCTGCCATTCCCGCATTTGAACCGTTGCCGTTAATCATGAAATCGACGCCATACGGGTGCCTAGGGTCGTTCTTGATAGCCTCCTCGTAGTAAACGCTCACATGCCCGCCGAAGTTGCCTAGCGACTTCAGGGTGTCGTACTTGATTAGTTCACCGCTCAGGCCATAACCGGCAGAGTTGGTGTATTGGCTGGCCCACACGATGTACTCCACCACCGCGTCTGGAGCGCCTGCGATCTTCTTGTAAATGGTGACCGTGAACGGGAAACGCAGCGTGTAACCGCGTACCACCTTTTCGGTAGCGAACACCTGGCTGGCACCCGTGGTGGTGAGGATATACGAACCGTCTGTTTCGGGGATTACGTCGCTGGCGTTGCTTCTGCTGGCGTGCTTGTATACGGTGACGCCCTCGCCAACGGTGCCGGTGAAGGTAATGGCGTCGCCGCTCTTTTCGGCGGTGTAGGCCGTCGTCTGGTTATCGATAGCGTAAGCGCCGTTCGGCCAGGTGACATCCGCATCAGCCGTGAAGGTGAGGAACCTGGCGCTGGCCATCTCTTCCGGCGTGAAGCTCAACCTCTCAATGTAGAAGTCGATGCTGTTTTCGGCAATGAAGTTGGAGTCGTTACCAAGATACGTCGCGTCGGTGCAAACCTCGACGGTGATCTTGGTGAGCGTGCCGGTCAGCGCGATCTCCGGAAAGCTCAGCGTGGTGGCCGGGGCAGCGCCCTGTTGCGGTGCGCCGACCACCTGGCCGCCGACCAACACCCGCACCCAGTTACCGGCGGCGGCGACGCGGGTGGCGAAATCAACGTTCGTCACGTCCGAGAGCAGGTAGCTGCGGTAATACTTGGTGTTGTTGTTATACCCCGTGGTGGTGGTAGCGACACCGGCGCTGTCGGCACGGAAAAGCACCAGTTCTTTGCTGCCGTTGATGAGCGGCGCGTCGAGCACCGCGCCGCCAGTCGGGGTGAACTTCACCTGCGCGGCCGCGCCGAGGTTGGCGGTACGGGGGCGCAGCAAGTTCACGGTGTATGTGGCGACGTTTCCGGCATCGGCTTTATCACTCAGTGTCAGTGTCACCTTGGTGACGCCATCTGCCAAGGTGATGCCGATGGGCGCGCCACTGGCGTAGCTGTTGGAGTCATAGGTCAGGGTGTAGGCGGAATCGTCGAAGCTGGCCGTGACGGTAGCGGTGTCACCGCTGGCGGTGACGTCGTAGCTACGGGTGCTGGCCGTGAAGCCGCTCACCGCGATGCTGTTCACACTCAACCCGGTGAGCACCGGAGCGTCGGCAACACTGCCCCCTTGCAGCGCCGTCAGCGCCGTGGCCACCTGGGCGGGCGTGGCCAACGGGTTGATGATTACGTCCAGCGCGCCCTGCTTGGCACCTGCTGCCGCATCCGGAGCGAACAGCGCACGAATCAGTTCCGTCTTATCAGCCATGGTGAAATACGGCGGCGCACTTTCCCCGGGCTCTCTCCAACAACCGTCAACGACGCCGAGGTCACAGCCATAACCCCACACGGTGAACTGCCAACGGATCACGTCGCCGTCATGGACGGTAATCGCCGAAGCACCTTCTTGTCCCATGGTGTTATTGGCGGTGAACATCCAACCCGACATTCCGGAGTAATCCACCGCTTCCAGCCAGTCGTTGCTATTGCCGTCATGGTCATCGTTGCCGGGGTAACCTTCGATGCCGTTGTCGGTGATGTACGACGGAATGTCGATCGTGCCCTTGTCGAAACCTTTGACACCGACGAGGTACGACGGCAGCCCGCGGGTCTCGTAGCCAGCGTTTTCGGGTAGCTCGAACAGTGCTGCGGTTGCGTCCGAAATCTTCGATCCAGCGGGCAGGGTGATAGCGGTTGGTTCGATGTAGAACCCCTGCCCTAAGTTGTAGCCTTCGAAGTCGATGTACACGGTGATGGTTTCATCAGCCAGTGCCCGTGATGACGGCGCGGAGAACGAAAACGCCGCAGCAAGGGCGACGACGCCCGCCACGATGCGGCTACGTAAACCGGTGCCGGTACGGGAGTTTGCTTTCATTTTGATTCCTTGCCTTTTGCTGGGTGCCGGGCGGCGTTGCGCAGCCGCTGTTGTTCTGGATAGTTGACCCAAGGCAGGTCTGCGGCGCGTACCGCGTTGCCCCAGGTGCGAAAGCGTTGTTTGATGCCGCCGGATGTAGGGATCTCGGCCTGTGGCGGGGTGAAGCCGTGAGTCGCGTAGAAAGCTTTGAGTGGGGCGAGCAGCGCTTCGTCGGCGCTTGAAAGCGGCTCTCCAGGGTGCCAATAGCGCGACACACCTCTGCCGCCAGTTACGCCAGTGCCCATTCGCACGCTCCTTCCCAACTCTCACGCAGGTTGCCCTGGATGTCGTCGGGCGGGTCTGCGGGATGCCCCGTAAAACCCCGTTATTGAGCACGCTCAACCCGGCAGGTTCTTACTTTTAGAATCGCTGGTCAGCTTCAGCCTGCCCCCGCCGGAGGAAAGACCGGAAAACAAAGAAGCGGCCCCTCTCGGGACCGCCACAGCAAACACCCCACGCATCAACGATGACACGCCACAAAGTGCGAGCAACCCCCGCGATTCCCAAGAGTTCGATTCTCACGCGCCGTCGGCTAGTCTCCTGGCTCTAGCTTCATCCTCCTGGGCACCTTCCCCATCCGGTATCACACCCGCACAGGTGGCACATCGCCCACTCGTCAGCTATCACAGTTAGGTCGCAGCCCCGGATTCACACCGGATTCCTAAGTTATCGCTTACAGCGACCAACAGCGCTCAGTATTCGGTTGTAAGCATGATAATAACACCGTACTCGACAGAACCCGTGACCTAGCTCACAGTACTCAGAAACTCTTTACGCGACACGTCCGGCTCCCACCGGGCGACGATTTCGGGGAACCCGCCAGTAAATAGTCATTGTGGTAGCCAGAGCTACGCAAGATGCGACCTACGTAGGGCCGCGATTACGAGTACCAACCACCTTCGCCGGTACCCGTTCACTCCCACTCGATAGTTCCCGGCGGCTTGCTGGTGACATCGAGCACCACGCGGTTGATGGCCCGTACCTCGTTGGTGATACGAGTTGAAATCCGCTCGATGAGGTCATACGGCAGCCGCGCCCAGTCGGCGGTCATCGCGTCCTCGCTGGTCACCGGGCGCAGCACCACGGGATGACCGTAGCTACGGCCATCGCCTTGCACCCCGACGGAACGCACGTCGGCCAACAACACCACCGGGAACTGCCAGACGCCGCGCGCACCCTCCCAAGCGTCCAGCTCCGCGCGAGCGATGGCGTCCGCCTCGCGTAACAGCGCCAGGCGTTCTTCGGTGACTTCACCGATGATGCGAATCGCCAGACCGGGGCCGGGGAACGGTTGACGCCATACGATGTGGTCAGGCAGGCCGAGTTGGGTGCCCACGGCGCGCACCTCGTCCTTGAACAGGGCCCGCAACGGCTCGATGAGTTGGAACTTGAGGTCATCCGGCAACCCGCCGACGTTGTGATGGCTCTTGATATTGGCCGCCCCGTCACCACCACCTGACTCCACCACATCGGGGTAGAGGGTGCCCTGCGCCAAGAAGTCGACACCCTCGTCACCGGCCACCTGCCGTGCCGCCGCCTCGAATGCCCGAATAAACTCCCGACCGATGATCTTACGTTTCGTCTCCGGTTCGATGACCCCGGCGAGCGCGCTCAAAAACCGCTCCCGCTCGTCAGCCACTACCAGTTTCACACCGGTTGCGGCCACGAAATCGGTCTCCACCTGCTCGGCTTCACCTTTGCGCAACAAACCGTGATCGACGAACACACAGGTGAGTTGATCGCCGATGGCGCGCTGCAACAGCGCCGCCGCCACCGCAGAATCGACGCCACCGGAAAGTCCACACAGCACCCGCCTATCGCCCACCTGGGCGCGAATCGCCGCCACTTGTTCTTCCACGATGTTGGCGGCCGTCCAGGCGGGCGAGATACCGGCGATGTCGTAGAGGAAATGCTCCAGCACCCGCTGCCCCAGTTCGGAATGACTCACCTCGGGGTGCCACTGCACCCCGGCCAACCTACGCTCCAGGCACTCAAACGCCGCCACCTTCGCGCCCTCGGTATGCGCCAGCGCGGTGAAACCAGACGGCGGCAGCGCTACCGAATCGCCATGGCTCATCCACACCTGCAACGTATCCGGAAACCCGGCGGTCAGTTCGCCTTGGGTGTCGATGGTAAGCGACGTACGTCCAAACTCGCTCAACCCCGTCTCGGGTATGGTGCCCCCCAGCGCCTGCGCCATCGCCTGAAAGCCGTAGCAGATGCCGAACACCGGAATCCCCGCGGCAAATAACTCCTTGTCAACCTGCGGTGCCCCCGGTTCGTACACGCTTTTCGGCCCGCCGGAGAGGATCACGGCGGCGGGACGCTTGGCGATGATTTCGGCGACCGGCATGGAGTGAGGCACGATTTCGGAGTAGACACGCGCCTCGCGCACTCGGCGGGCGATGAGTTGGGCATATTGCGCGCCATAATCGACAACCAACACGGTTTCCTGGGCTGAGGCCATGGAAAGAGTTTAGTCTGGTGGCATGAGCGAGGTTTTCGACCCCAGCGCCGTGGGCACCAGCCCTCTAGAAGTTGCCACCGCCGAACTACGAGAAGCTGAGGCCGCCTGGCGCGAGTTTCGCCGTCGAATGCCGCTCGGCACCGACGACCTACGGCGCTACGAGGTGCGTATGTATCAGCAGTTCGGCACCGGCACCAAGAAGGAGTTCGCCGCCATGAAGGCACGGCTACTCAAGGCGCGAGCGGCGTATCTGGCGGCCAAACAGTCCGCCGTATAGCGGGCCCCATCCGCGTCCAATTGCAACAAAACACAGTCGTACGCGGCAGAATCCGCGATTTTCCGCAGTTGAGGGCGCGCGGCATTCAAGTACGCCGGTTACGCCACCCGCTGACCGGTGGGTAGCACCCCATACGGCACCGCCAAGCGTTTCACGGCCAGCCGGAAGAATACCGCAGCGATGAGCAGATTCGAGGCCATGCCCCAGGGCCACACCGGGTCGTCGATGTTGTAACCGCCAAAAGGCGACTCTGGGATGATCGTGGCTTCGCTGATACTGGGCGATTCACTGCCATGTGGGCCGTAGCGCTGAATAGCGAAGGTTCCGTCCGCCCTGGGCTGGACATAGTAGTCGCCGTACCATTGCGCGGTACCGCACCTGTCCTCGCCAGCAGATTCGCCGATACGGGTGGAGCGCACCGCCAGTTTGATGACCGTCAGCGGGTCGTCGGCCAACGCCATCCCGTCATAGCGGAATGAACTGGTTGGGGTGGCATCTGCCACAATCACGAACGGATCGAGCAGCAGCAGCCACCAGGTGTACTCCGTGTGTGTGACGTTGTATGCGTAATCACGCTGCACCCAGACGCATTCGTTGAGTGGCGGGGCGGGCGGGGCGGCGTTGTCGCTGTGCTGCTCCGCGAACCAGGTGTTCAATTCGGCGGTGTAACGCCGCGCTACGGAGTCTGGCAATCTCCAATCCGACACCTGCTCGTACGTCTGCGTCATCGCCGTAGCCGCAGCGAAGATAATCAGGGTGATGATCGTCATAAACGCCACTGACAGATACGTGAACACCGTCGAAATGATGGCGCGGCTGGCTATCGCAGACCACCCCAAGCCGATAGTGCAGATGAGTGCCACCTCGACGAACACCACCATGGTCACCACACACACCTGCCACAGCGTCACACCGCCCAACCACACCGCGTACGCGATATAAGGAATGGTGGCCACCACGAACGCCAACGACACCAACCAGGAGGAGATGAGTTTCCCGGCGGCGATCTCGACAGCGGACAGCTTGGTGGCTTGCAGCGTGGCCAGCACCCCGTGCTCCCGGTCGGAGACGATAGACGACGCGCTGAAAACCGGTGCGACCAACAGGCACATGCCCATCACGAACATGGTAATCATGGCGAACAACCAACGCGACAGTTGCGGTTCGCCACCGCTGATGGAGCGTTCCACGTCGAAGAACTGGCTGATGAGCCAGGTGATGCCCCCCATGAACACAAACCACACGCCGAGCGCGATGAACGTCTTTTTGGAGCGGATACGCTGTTTCAGCTCCAGCGACAGTACGGTCGAGATGCCGCTGAGCGAGATACTCCAGGTGTTCACTGCCGTTCTCCGTCCAGGCTGAGGTAAGTCTCCTCCAGGCGACCGGAGACGGGGGCGATGGTATGCAAAGGCACCCCGGCGGCGATAGCGTCTTTGAGCAGCGCGAGCGCCGATTCCTGGTTGGGCAGGTTAACGACAACCTCGGTGGTGGCCGCAGAACCTGGCCGCCAGGGCACATTCTTGGCGTTCAGGAACGCCTGCAACGCCGCCGGGTCGAGCGCCTCCAGTCGCCAGCCACGCTGGGTGATGTTGCGCTGAATAGCCCGTATGTCCACACTCTGCCCGCGCTGTAGGAACACCGAATGGTCGGCGATCTCCTCCAACTCCGAGAGAACGTGCGAACTCACCAGTACCGTCTTACCCGCCTCGGCGAGGGCTCGGAGCAGGTCGCGTAGCTCGATACGCGAGCGCGGGTCGAGGCCGGAGGCAGGTTCGTCCAACAGCACCACCTGGGGGTCATGTACCAGTGCTCGCGCCAAACCCAATCGCTGCTTTTGGCCGCGGCTCAACACCCGGGCGGGCGCGTTCGCGTATTCAGCCAGATACACCCGCTCCAGCATGAACCTGGCCCGTTCGGCGGCGAACGCTTTGCCCATGCCGTACGCCTGCCCGTAGCACGTTACGATCTCGGCGCAACTGAGGGCGTCCCAGGTGCCCAGGGTGTCTGGCATCCAGCCGGTACGAATCCGGGCCTCGTAACCGTGCGAGGCCATGTCGAACCCGGCAACGTTTATCTGCCCCGCGTCCGGTCGTAGCAACCCCGCCAGCATCAGCAACAGCGTGGTCTTCCCGGAGCCGTTCGGCCCGATCAGCGCGGTGACTGCCCCAGCAGGCGCGACAAACGAGACATCGGCGACAGCCAGCACTGAGCCGAAGGTACGCCGTACCTGTCGAGCGAAGATGCCGGGAGCGGGGGCGGACGATGCGGGCAGCCCTGCTGCGGAAGGTAGCGCTGGGCCGTCGGTCATACCGGCCAGCTTAGCGCGCCGACAACGCCGCCCCTATCGGCCTCAGGTCTGAGAAAACGCGGTGTCCATGGGGCTACGGTATGACCGCTGGCCCGCTGGCCCGATTACTTCTTTTCCGCTCTGGGAAAGGCGTGGTATCCATGGGCTGCGGTGTGCGCCCCGGCACGGCGTCAAATCGGCCGGCGATTCCGCCGGGCGACACCCACCGCCGTAGCCCCCAGCATGACGACCAGAGCCGCCAGCGTTCCGAGGTCATCCGAGCCAATCGAACCGCCGGTGGGCACCTGCGGCAGATCGCACTGTTCCGCATCCGGATCGCATGGTGCCTCGACCTCCGTCCATTCGGCGTAGAGGATGATGTCCGAGGTCACCGTGTCGGAATTAAAATCCCAACGCTGGGTGTACTGGTCATCTTTGTACCAACCCGCGAGGTTGAACCCGGCCCGGGTGGGCTGCGGTTCGGCGATCAACGAGCCAGCCGGTACCCCGATCAGTGGAACCCCCCACTGCTCCACGCCGCCGCCGTCTTGGTACATCAGCTTGAAATCGACACGGTACTCGTTGAGCCGCCACTGCGCGGTGAAGGTCTGCTTGGTGGATTGAACCTCGGACCACGGCTGATACAGCGGATAGTCCGTGCCACCAGGGGTCGTCGGCTGGTTGCTCAGCCAACCCTGGAAACCCATCTGCGGGTTGGAGTTGTCAATCGACACCCGAGGGAAGGTCAGTAGCGTGGCCAATGGGTTGGTGATCTGGTAGTACACCAGCGGATCACTAACGGATTGAATGGCACCCACCGGGATGCTCGCCGTCCATTGGCCCCCGGCGGCGGTACCCGGATCAAACTTCGTCCAGTAAATCTCCACCGGGCCGGCGTTCGGATAGTGATCCCGTACGAACCCTCGGGTGTCACGGCGCACGTTGGCCACATAATACGGGCCCGAGCCGTCGCGGTAGATCTCATCGGTGCGTGGGCTGATCATATAGACCTTGAGATCGGCCTCAGCGCCGCTGGCACCAGCGCGCTCATTGCCGCCAATACCGGAGGTGTCGGCGAACGATTGCAACGTGGGCGTGGCCCCCTCGGCAAACACATTCTCTGGGGTGATTCTAGCAATGGTGTTAGTGCCGAGGGCCGTACGAGACGCCGAATCCCAATCGCAGCTTCCCACCCAGCCGCCTCCGGATGAGGGTCCCTGCCATTCGCGACCGCAGTTGTTGTCGTAGCCGATATTGCCGTTATTGAC
>JAIRRM010000062.1 GCA_031255975.1 Propionibacteriaceae bacterium
TCTGCGATGGTACGTCGGGCGACCAACTGGGATGCCCCTTGCGCTGCCTCCAAAGTGGATGGCGCGCTCACCTCGGGGATGGACACCTGAGTAGATAGCGTTCTGTCTGAACCGGGTGAGCCGATGACGCCATAGCGGGCTTCACCTTGCATCTGGCCGGTGATCACACCGGGATAGTCCGCGAAACCGGGGCACACCAGTCGGACATCGGCACCGGGCATCACGGTCTGCGGAGCCTGTGGGAGCGCCTCCGACACCAACCCCACCACCACCAACAGCGCCACCAAAACGATCATGCTACCCAACGCCTCCAGTGGCGGATGCCGTCGGGATGATTCAGTGGTGCCGAGCATCGCCTGCATTACCACTTTGACCTGGCGCAGTGCGCGACGAGCCGGTTGGACGGTTGTCTCTGCCGAATCAAGCTCGTTCGGGCCGTCATCTGCTGGTACATCGACCGCGGCCCGGGTAGCCGGAATCGGAGTGTCCTCCGCGTCGCCTTCCTGCTCGTCCACGGTGTCGGCGGGAGTCAACGCATCAGTCGTTGCGGCTCGCTCGGTGGTGGTACCGGCCCCATCACGTCTGAACCGCGGCCTACGGCCACGCAGCGACGGCGTATCGGGGGTAGCCGCAGCGGGCGGTTCGGCTAAGTGTCCTTCCGGCTGCGACACCGGGATGTCTTTGGAATCCTCGCTCATCACTCCCCCCTCCGTGTCTCCGGACGAACCGGACGTATCGACGCTGGGGCGGCCAACCAAAGCAGCGCCATCACGGCGACCAACTCCCAGATGACCCAACCCCAGGTGGGCTCCAGCCACCACTCGACCTCGCCGCTGGCCTCACCCACCTCGAACAGCGCCAACCCGTTATAGCTGGCGGCATGAGGCAACCGCACTCCGCCGACACTCACCTTCCAATCCGCATCGTCCTGCTCCAGCAACAACAGGCGACGATCACCGGATCCGGGATCAATCGTGGCGCGTCCCAGCGGTGTCTGCACTTCGGCACTCACCAGGTTGAGACGACTGGGTACGCCGGACACCGTGAATACGTACGTCTGCAGTTGTCCATCCACCTCAAGAGCACCGGTAAGCCCCGGTACTCCCTGCAACGAGAGAATTACGGGAGCGGGCGCTCCGGTCACCACCACATGCGCGATACCAGACTGTTCCAGCCGTTCTGCCAAACGATCAGTGACCACGCCGTCGGCCACCTGCTGTGCCAACTCCAGGTAGGTGCCCTGCAATGCGGTGGGGAGCAGCGCGTCGGATTCCCCGTCGCCCCACACCGGATGCGCCGCGTCTTTCACGCTTACCGTGGCTACTCCGTCGGCGATGGTGACACTCAGGGTACGGGTGGCGCGGAACGAACGCTCAATGGCGTTGATATAGCCAGGCATTCCGTCACTAGAACGCAGTTGCAACGGCCCACTCGCCCCGGCCCATACCCACCAGATAGTTGAGAGTCCCACACAAACCGACAGCAGCCCAACGCACGCGGAGCGCAATTCGTAGTCGGCGCGCGGCTTCCCACTGGTGGAACGCAGCCATTCGGCTATGAAAGTCAACGCGGCCAGCAGTGCGACCAGAATCCAGGGCGCTCCGAACCCCCGCACCGGCACGGAGCCCAGGTAGAACACGTAACGCTCAAGCCCCACCCCGATCAGCGCCGATAACACCATGGTGATCAGCAGCACCCGCCGCCATTTGGACGCCAACTGCGCCCGCCCGGCGGCCAGGAACCCAACGCCCAACACCGCCAATACCCCCCAGGTGACCCACCATGGGCCAGCATTGGTAAAACGGGCAGCCAGCAGCGAGACGACACTGGACAACTCGCCGGCGGGGCTGGCGGCACCGTCCGCCGCGGTGAAGATACGCGCCGGATCGGCCAGCAGCCGAGGCCACCACGGCCCCAAGGTGATCGCCGGAGCGAACATGACGACAATGGCACCGCGGATGTCACGACGGAAGACGGACACCACAAGCGCCGCGCCCACCACGCCCAGCAGCATTGACCACGACACCGCGCCGAGCAGGGTGGCACACACCGCCACCAACCCCGGCGGCTGTAGCCCGGCCAGACCGTTCAGTTCGGCATGTGTCCAGTCGTAGAGACCGATGGCCACCACCGGCAACAGGATCATCACCACTACCCCTGAAAGGGAACCAGAGCGTAGCAAACCACTGGTCGGCAACACCAGGGCCCACACGGCGGCGAGCAGCAGGGCAAACCCGATGTCCACGAAACGACGCATGAAGTGATAAGCGGTGGCGAAAGCCGCAGCGACCGCGGTGAACAGCACCAACCAGACGAACAACGCCGGTTGTCCGATAGCGATGGTCGATCCAACCGCCATGATGCCAAGCCAGGGGGCGTTACTGCCTGGCAAGCCCGGCGTGGCTTTCACCCAGTTGCCCCAGGCGTCCTGCAACGTCTCTGGAGGTGGCAGCAACGACGTGGAAACCGGCTGCCCAAAGCCGATCAACCCACGGAAGGCGAGTACCGAGCAAAGCGCCAACAGCACCGACACGATCCCGACCAGCGGAAGTGGGGGTTTCGCGTAAAAATGGCTGTCGGCTTCATCGCTGGTTAGATCATCGATGCCGATACCGGCGGTGGCTCCCATGAGGCGCCGCCACCCGCAGTCGCTCAGGGCGTCACCTAGCTCGATGAATCTCCCAAAGCCCCAGTTACTGCCTGGCAGTAGCCCCTTCGGCACCCGGACGCTGTCGCGTTTGATGGGGGCGGTGAGCTCCAGCAATCCGGGCAGATCA
>JAIRRM010000074.1 GCA_031255975.1 Propionibacteriaceae bacterium
ACCGCCCAGCAAACACACGCAACAACCATCCATCCGCCCCGACTTCGCCATTCTCAAAGAAATCGACGACCAAATCGACGAATGGACACCAGCCGCATTCCTGACAGAAAACCCCGACACCCCCACCACAAACCCAGACTTCATACCCACCGAACCATCCACCGCGCCTGGAGAATCTGAGCCTACAAGGCTGAGACGTAAACCACCCAAATGCCCGGAGCAAGACAACCCCGGCTCGGCGGAGCCACCCTCAGACTGGAACAATAGCTGCCTGGGGTTGCTCACGCGCTGGACGGCAATTCTCGGCTGGGGTTTTACAATTCTGATGTGCGTCGCCTTCGTAATAGGTGACCACTACGATGACCTGGGAGCTTGGGTGACTATAACCATTACCGGCGCGCTGACCGTCGGGGCCTCCTGGCTGAGTTGGCGTGGTTCGCATGGCCGTCTTCCCCCTACCCCGCCGCGGATCCAACAGATATTGGAAGCTATCTCCGCTGTTGCGACGCTGGCCATCGCGGCCGCCGTTATCATCGGCTACATCTTCGCCTGACATGGCCCAACGTTGCACCAGATCGGGATTACATCTCCCCAGCGAACGCAGCCCTGGATCAGGCATAGCCCTGATTCCGGTAGCGGAAACGACAAATGCTAGGTTTCGACGAGGTTCAGCCAGCGCGCATCCAGGCGGCCACGGATGCAGTTTAAGAGTTGGGTGTAGCGGGACTCTCCGGTGCCGTGAAAACCAGGATGTCTCCGGGTTGCACGGCACCGGATGCGCGTCCCCTACGGAAGCCGGGTTCTCCCATCAAAATGGCGAAGCCGCCGTGGCGAACTGCATCACTGGGGCCACCTTGCTGTACGCCGATCTTCCCTCGAACACCACCGGGCCAGCCCTGTTGGCGCTTGATATCAATGGACTATCGTCTTGCGGTGTCTTCCGCTACACCGCCGTCGATTTCGCGCTACGCGCCATGGACCCCTTCTCCGAGGAAGTGCTGTTCGACACTCCGTTACTCACTTATGACGTGCCTTGATGCTAATGATCCCCAGACACCCTATGCTGAGATCCCCTCGGAATACTCTGCCACAGCTACGGACATGGCTCGGCGGTTGGGTACAGCCAGTTAGGTAGAAACTTATGAGTCTCGACGGTGTTTATCCGACAGTCGACGTACGGTTCTGCGCCCCTCCGGGCTGGGAATGGCCCCACACTGCGCAGTTGCCACGCCCGCTCTGGGCACCCGACCCCGCCTGGCCATCGGCTCCTCCAGGATGGGTGTTCTACCGAGACACCACCGGCAACCCGGTGCCGACCCCTTCGGGTGCCTGGCTACCGCCCGGTGGGTACGTTCAACAATCGCCAACCCCATCTGGCTCCATTTTTGCTGTCCAGAGCGCTGCTTGGCCACCGCCCACATCCCCACCATTGGCACCACCTCCACCCACCATCGGCACCGCTTCCACACCCACCGGACCGCCCATCGTGCCCCAAACCCCACGAACCGTGCCACCGTCAAGGCCAGATGCAAGAGTCACTCGACACCGACGCCGGGGCGCGGCCCAGTCCAGCGGTGGGGTAGCAACTGTACCGGGCCCCCAGTATCCACCTCCCAGCCTTGCCTCCCGGATCGGCTCTGGCCCCCTCGCGCTGTTCTTGGGGACGACGGGACTGCTGCTCATATGCTTGAGCCGCTACACCTCGACCCCGTTTTATTACGTCCAAGGTCAAATCCCATTGGTTTCGCTGAGGCTCAGTGCACTGGGGGTGCTGCTGGTCTTCGGAGGTTTATATGCCTTCAACGCAACGCTGCGAAATCAGGGGGGCAAGTCGCTCAATCCCGTTATCTTCGTAGTGACACTGGGTCTGGGGGTGGCTTTCATGGTCGCCAGCATCACCGGGTTTATCGTAAGTCGGCGTACCCCAGATTACTCATCTCTCCCCTCGCCGGTACAGGCTAAGAACCCGGTTAAGGAGTGCGGCGACGGCCCAATATGGCACCAAGAGGATGGGCTGACCATCCGATACCAGCGGCTTGATGTCCAATACTTCGGTCCCGCGCTAGCGACTTCTGAATACCCGGCGACAATCTCCGTCACTCTCTGCATCGATAACTCATCTTCCAGTTTCATAGAGTTGCGGGGAAACACCGCCACTTCGTCCATCATCACGTATGGGGAAAACTATGGCGCGTATTCGTTTCCTGCCATGTCGCGCGGCCTGGCGGCGTACAAATTGCAATTCTCCGGCCTGCCCGCCGAACCGCTACAGTTCGACTGGTTGTCTTTGACCCTCCACCTCCACAATGAGACATTGGGCACAAAACGCATTCTGGGGCCGTTCGATGTGCCGCTATCCACCCCGTTATTGATCTCCCCACCGCGTTATGACCCACCCAGCGTCACTCCACAGGTCATCCTGGACACCCCAGAGCTGACTCTCACCGTCATCGGCTTGACGATCCAGGAGTACAGCGTAGAACTGAAAGTGCGGGTGGAAAACCGCACCGGCGAGCCGGGTGACATCCTCCCGAGCATTTTTGAGGAGGGCTCTATCAGCGGACTTAGCGCGATGCTGGGACACACGGAAATCACCGCAGCGCCCGAATCTCAGGTCGTACTGTCCGTTACGCCGCGTTACTCGGCTGACCCTTGGGTCACCCCAACGCTGGAACGCATCACCGATATCGCTTTCACATTCGACGCGATGTTTGGGATCAGGAGTTCCGGGTTGAGCCTGTCGCATAATCAGGTATATATACAAACCTCGCATTTTGGCCAAACGGAGACGCACTACACGGTGTCGGGCGACGAACTTTTCCGAAACGAATCCTTCAGCGTCACCGGTACCGGAGCGAGCATCCATGTCGGTGGCGAACTGGACGTGTATCTAATGTTCGAGAACCGCAGCAGCAACTTCATATGGTTCACCCTCTGTACCTGGGATGGCACCGGGTGCGCGCCTCCCACCGACTTCATTAGGAGTGAATCAGGGATAGCTATCGTGAATGGCTGTGCCGTCGAAGCCACACTGCTGTACAACGCGCTTTCCCCGAATACTATCGGATTTGACGATGTGCTGTTCAACCCAGACGCGCTGTCATCCTGCGGTATCTCCCACTACACCACGGTAGATTTCGCGGTGCGTGCCATAGACCCCATATCTGGCGAGGTGCTGTTTGAAACTCCGTTACTCAGTTATGGCGTGTCTTGATGCTAATGACCCCCAGACACCCAATGCTGAAATCCCCTCGGAACACCCTGCGGCAGCTACGGACATGGCTCAGCGGTTGGGTATAGCCAGTTAGGTAGGAAATCATGAGTCTCGACGGTGTTTATCCGACAGCCGACGTACGGTTCTGCAGCCCTCCGGGCTGGGAATGGCCCTACACTGCGCAGTTGCCACGCCCGCTCTGGGCACCCGACCCCGCTTGGCCATCAGCCCCTCCGGGATGGGTTTTCTACCGAGACTCTGCTGGCGTCCCGGTGCCGCCCCCCTCGGGTGCCTGGCTACCGTCCAACAGATCCACCCAACAGCCACCACCCCGAACCGGTTCCGCTTTTGACATCCAGCGCGCCGCTTGGGCGCCACCCACGTCCCCGCCGCAAGTGCCCCATTCACACACCACTGATCCCATTTCTGTATTCGCCGAGTCGCCTACCGTGCCCCAAGGGGCCGTACCAGTTGCGCTTCGGGTAGTGCCACCGCCAGAGGTGGATGCAAGCACCACCTGGGATCAAAACGCGGCACAACCCAGCGACATGATAATGGCTACGCGAAGAGCCCAAGAACGCTTCGCCTCCCAAGTCGGCTCCGGCTGCGCCGTGATGCTGCTGCTGCCGCTGGGGCTTCTGTGCGTATGGGCAGCTTTGCAACTCCCATTTGAGTTCCACGCCGATGAAACCGGGCGAAACCCCCTGTTTCCGCTGTTTCTCGGCGCGCTAGGGGTATCGATGGTTATAGGGGGGCTATCTGTCCTCAAAGGAATACTGCGAAACCCGGCTGCCAACTTCCCGACTCTCGCTATCCCCACGGTGGCACTGGTTCTTATAGCAGCCATCGTTGTCGCCAACATCATCGGGTTTACCGTGGGCGGTCGTGCCCCACACGCCCCGGTTTCCTATCCCCCATGGGTACAAGCCCGGTACCCGGTCAAGGGCTGCGGCGACAGCCCGGCGCTACATCAAGAAGATGGCCTGACCATTAGATATCAACGCCTTGACGTGCGATACTTCGGAGTAGGGACGCTATTCGGAAGAATGCGAAACCAATATCAAGCGCTGATCACCATCGTTCTCTGTGTGGATAACTCATCCTCCACGCCGGTGGAATTGCATGTAGACAACGTCACAGCACCTTTTATCGCGTCGGGGACGGTCTTCGAAGCCCACTCATTCCCCGCCATGTCGCGTGGTCTGGCGGCGTATGGCTGGCGGTTCTCCGGCCCGCCCGCCGAACCGTTATCGCTGGACTGGCTGTCTTTGACCCTCAGCCTCACCGACGAGACACTGAAAACGACCCGCACCCTGGGGACGTTTGATGTGACCCTACCCGACCCGCTACTGCTCTCCCCACCACACTACAACCCACCCAGCATCACCCCACAGGTTATCCTGGACACCCCGGCACTGACCCTCACCGCCACCGGCCTGACGCTCCAAGACGACAGCGTAGATCTGAACGTGCAGGTGGAAAACCGCACTGGCAGGACGTGCACTATTAGTTCTGCCTATCTGCACGAAGCCAGCATCAGCGGGCTTAACGCAGAACTGCAAGACGCACAGATCACCGCAGCGCCTGAATCTCAGATTACGTTGAGCGTTACGCCGTCTTCGCTTTGGAACCTGTACTCCCCCGCGCTGGAACATATCACCGATATTGCCTTCACGTTCCATGTGATGGATGCATCCGGGACGCTTGAGTCAGTGCCGGAGTATAACCGGGCACATGTACAGACTTCGCACTTTGGCCAGGTGGAAACGAGCTATACAGTGCCCGGTGATGAGCTTTTCGCAAATGAATCCCTCACCGTTTTCAGTGCCGGAGCGGACATCGGTGTCGGCGTCTTGGACGTGTACCTGGTGTTGGAGAACCACAGCGATTACACCTTGGAGTTCACTCCCTGTGCCTGGAACGGCATCAAATGCATGCCTCCCACGCGCTACCCCAACTATGACCCGGGGATAGTCATGCTGGATGGCTGTGTCATCGAAATGGACACGTTCCACTCTGCCTCCAGGCTTTACCTGAATAGCGTTGGGCTCATCACGTTGCACCTGAATCGGGAGGCACTATCGTCTTGCGGTGCCTCCCACTACACCAAGATAGATTTCGCCTTACGCGCCACAGATACCTTTTCCGGCGCGACGATAGCCGAGACCCCACTGCTCAGCTATGACATAGCTTAAGGCTGGCAACGCCCCGCCACCCCTGAGACCAGACGCTGAAAGCGCTCGTGAAATATCCTGAGGCAACCCGTCGGTGGTTCAAGAGGTGGGCGTAGCCGAACGCTCCGGTGCCGTGAAAACCAGGATGCCTCCGGGTTGCACGGCGAGTTCGCGGCAGATGGCCTCCAAGGTGGAGAACCGTAGCGCTTTGGCGCGGTTGTTTTTACGATATGCCGCTCAGGGGAAACCCTTGCCGGTCGAGCTTTCCAAAAGCCCAGGCAGGCCCCCAAAACCGATGCTTGGTGGGTGGCCGAGACTACGAGGAGCGCGCCGCCAGCGGGTCAAGGCCGACGCTTGGCCCCATGGTGGTGGAGATGGAGATCTTACGAACGTAGCGGCCCTTCGCGGTGGAGGGCTTTAGCCGTAACACCTCATCCAGTGCGGCCTGATAGTTCTCCACCAACTGCTCGTCGCTAAATGAGACCTTGCCGATAATGAACTGGAGGTTCGACTGCCGATCCACCCGGAACTCGATCTTGCCACCTTTGATGTCGGAGACGGCCTTCGCCACATCCATGGTAACGGTGCCGGTCTTCGGGTTCGGCATCAAACCACGCGGACCGAGCACGCGGCCCAACTTACCCACCTTGCCCATCAGATCGGGGGTGGCGACGGCGGCATCGAAGTCGAGATAGCCACCGGCCACCTTTTCGATCAACTCATCGCCGCCGACCTCGTCGGCTCCGGCGTCCAGCGCCTCCTGGGCCTTCGGGCCCTGAGCAAACACCAGCACACGGGCGGTCTTGCCGGTGCCGTGCGGTAGGTTGACGGTACCCCGCACCATCTGATCGGCCTTACGGGGATCGACGCCGAGACGCATCACCACGTCGACGGTTTCGTCGAACTTGGCCTTGGGGAAGGTGCGGATGGTGGCGATGGCCTCCGCCGGAGTGTAGAACTGCGAGCCCTCGCGCAGTGCGATGGCGGCGTTATAGCGCTTAGAGTGCTTCATTAGCTGGTTCCTTATCTTGTAGTAGCAGCCTCGTAGGCTGTTTCACCAGTCCTTGTATGGGCGGATTACCCTGCCAGGCGATATTCGATTGTGTTGCTGCTTTCCATCCCCCTGGGGCTTGCGCCCTCTGCCTGGGGCTTGCGCCCCCTGTCCCCTCTTCGGGGCTCGCGTCCTTCGTCACCCCGCAGTTCGCATCCTTCGTCACCCCGGGGTTCGCATCCTTCGTCACCCCGGGGTTGATCCGGGGTCTGAGATCCCGGGTCAAGCCCGGGATGACAGACTACCCAAGCCCGGGATGACGACTCCCAAGGCCGGGATGACGCTACCTGGGGCCGGGGTGACGGTTACCCGAACCTGGGATGGCAGTGGCTGGGGAAAGCCTTTGCCGGTCGGGGTTGCCGGAGCCTCGCTAGCCCTCCACCACTACGCCCATGGAGCGCGCCGTACCGGCGATGATCTTGGCGGCCTGTTCTACGTCGTTGGCGTTGAGATCTGGCATCTTGATACCGGCGATCTCGCGTATCTGATCCATCGTCAGTTTGCCAACCTTGTCCTTGTTCGGCTTGGCGGAACCCTTGGACAGGCCAGCGTACTTTTTGATGAGTTCGGCGGCTGGCGGCGTCTTGGTAATGAACGAGAACGTACGATCTTCGTAAATCGTGATCTCAGCCGGGATGACCGTGCCGCGCTGGGACTCGGTGGCAGCGTTGTACTGCTTCACGAAATCCATGATGTTGACACCGTGCGGGCCTAGGGCCGTGCCCACCGGAGGGGCTGGAGTGGCTGCACCGGCCTGGATCGCAATCTTGACGACCGCAGCCACCTTCTTCTTGGGAGGCATCTTTTGCCGTCCTTTCCTAATCGTTCTTCTGAATCTGCGTGAAGTCGAGGTCTACCGGGGTCTCACGGCCCAGGATCTCGACGTTCGCCTTCACGCGCTGGTTGTTCGCGTTGATCTCGGTGATCGTCGCATGTACGCCGCTGAACGGCCCATCGACCACCATCACCGAATCGCCGACCGCGTAATCGACGACCTCCACCTTCTTGCGACCCCGTTTCGGGGTGCCGCCACGGCTGGCGTTCACCTTGGCGACCACGCTTGGGGTGAGCATCCGCTCCACCTCTTCGAGGCGCAACGGCACCGGCTTGTTGCCCTGGCCCACGAAACCGGTCACGTTCGGAGTGTGACGCACCGCCGACCACGAATCGTCGGTGAGTTCCATACGTACCAAAACATAACCGGGGAGCACCGTACGGGTGATCGTCTTACGGGCACCATTGCGAATCTCAACGGCATCCTCGGTGGGCACCACCGCCTCGAAGATGAAATCTTCCATGTTCATGGTGTTCACGCGGAAGTCGATATTCTGCTTCACGCGGTTCTCCATACCGGAGTAGGTATGCACCACGTACCAGTCGCCCGGCTTCCAGCCCAACTCATCATGCAGGGCCGCGAGGGCCGCCGCGATCTCGGGGTCTTCCTCATCGTCGGCGGTGGTGACGGTGCTGGAGACAACCGGCGCATCTTCGGGCGCGCTGAGATCGATAATCACGTCATCGACGCTCGGGCTGTCATCAATGGCGAAGTCCGCAAAATTGAGGTTCACCTCGGCGATTTCGGACGCATCATCGGCGTCCACATCAAGCATCGGAATGTCGTTTAGCTCTTCACTCATGCGCACTTCTCTCCTAGCCGAGCCACTTCAACAGGCCCCAGCCGAACAGGTAATCGAACCCGGCGACCACAACCATCATGAACAGCACGAACACCAGCACCACGACGAAGTACTGCTTCACATCGTCGCCGCTCGGCCACACCGTCTTCCTGAGTTCCTCCACCGACTGCTTCACAAAGGTGATGGGGCCGGTGCCCCCCTCGTCTTCCGGTTTCACGTCGCGCTTACGGGTGGGGGTGCCCTTCTTGACGGGCGCGTTGGCCCGCTCGCGTTTCGCCGGACGGGTAGACACCGCCTGACGAGCCAACTCGGTGGCCTCGTCCAGTTGCTCCTCGTCCGCCACCGGTTCGGTGTCATCTTCCGAGGTGTCGGCCAATTCCTCGGCCTCAACCGCCAGTTCCTCCTCGGGTATCTCGAAGGATTCAGGGTCGATAAGCTCCTCGCCCAGCTCGTCACCGCTGGGCTCGGTCACCGCATCTTCGGGCTCAACAGGCCCGTTCGGTTCGTCCGCCACGCTTCGTCCTTCATTATCGAGGGGGCTGCTACGGTCGCTCCCGCGACCTAGCAGGGCACGAGGGACTTGAACCCCCAACCTGCGGTTTTGGAGACCGCTGCTCTGCCAATTGAGCTAGTGCCCTAGGTTTATGTTGTGCTAACAGACTCCACCGGAGCCGCCGTGGCGTTTTCGGGCGCACGACGACTATGGTTTTGTCCACCAGAAGTGCAAGTGTAGTCCGTGGCAGGCCGTGGTACCAATCGCCCACCGTTCGCCTATTCCTGCCATCCCGAACCCCCAGTGCGGCAACACCTAGGAACGCCGTAAAACCTCAACGCTGCTTGAAATAGCGGAAAAGGTGCTGCTCCTGCGTCAGCAACACCGCAGTGCCTGCTCCTAAAAGCACGGCTATTCCGGCGCAACTCGCGGTTCGCAACCCTGGGTACCAAGAAACCCAAAACGGGTCAGGGTTCCCGATACTCGCGGCCATTCCCAGCGCCGGGGCCAGCGACAACCATGCCAAAGCCACCCACACGCATGTCTCCAACCCCACCTGTGCCAGCAGCGAAGCCTTATCCATCCCGGCGTGTAACGCCGCAGCCAACTCCAACCGCCGCACCCGCACCATCGCGAAACCCAGTACAGCACCCACCCCAATGCCCGCAAAGGTGAGCGGCCATACCGGTTCGGCGGCAAGCCTGCGCTCGGCGTCAAAACTGATGCCAAGGGTGGTGTTCAGTTGTTGCGGGCGCGGCATATCGCTGGCGTCACGGAATCCAGCGGCCTGCCACGGCAGCGTAAGCAAGGCGAACGCGCCATCATTTTCCGGCCAAACACGCACCCAGCAAGCGTCGAACATCCCCAGCGCTGGAACTGGGGAGATCAGGGTGTACGAAAGCACCGGCAGCCGCCCGTCCGATGGGTACGCGAACACCCCAGTGGTGTTGAGGCTGACACCGGCGACAAGTGGCAGCAGGGCGGGTTCGTCATCCACGCCGAGCACCTCGGCCAACTCCTCAGCGAGCCAAACCCCCCAAGCGGTTGTTTCGGCGGTAGTGGCGACGGAAAGCACCTCGCCCAATCCGGGGGTGGCTTCGAAGGTATGCAGCGCGGTGGTAGGCAGCGCGGCCAACCGCACGTCCGGCCCCTGCCGAACGGCTCCAGCGGCAGCAATACCGGGGTACGTGGCCAGCGCATCGCACTGGGCACCGTTGATGCGCCCGGTCGCAGCGAGCACCTGAACACTCGCTCCCGAATTGTCGAAACGCACCGCCTGTTGCGCCACCGCGACCAAAACACGCACCTGCAACAGCCCGATACCACCGACCAGCGTCATGAAAACCCCCAGGGCAACGAACGCCCTAGTCGTACCGGAACTGATATTGCGCCAGGCCTCAACAGCCACATCGCGGATACCAATCATGCCGACTCGTTCAGCGCATAAGTGGCGAGGTCGTATTCGATGGGGCAAGCGACACGGGTGTCGGCGTCATGGGTGGCCACCACCACGATGGCATCGGCCAACGCAAGTTCGCCAAGCACACTGTTCACCGTATGGGCGGCGCTACGATCAAGTTGCGCCGTGGGCTCGTCCACCAACAACAGCGATGGGGCTTTCGCCACGGCGCGCGCCAGCATCAACCGCTGCGCCTCTCCGCCAGAAAGCGCCGCAAACGGACGATCAGCAACCGTCCCCAGCGCGAAGCGCTCCATGATGGCGTATGCCTCGTCTTCGGCGACGCTACGAGGAGCACCTTTGGCAAGCAGCGGCAACGTCACATGATCCAACGCGGTACGCCCAGGGGTGCCATGCGGATTCTGGAACACCCAGCCGACCGACTCGATACCGTGCCACTCTACGGTGCCGCTAACCGGCACCTCCCACTTCGCCAGCAGCGAGAGCAGGGTCGATTTTCCGGAGCCGGACGGCCCGGTGATCGCCACCAAATCCCCGGCGTTCAAGGTGAAGCCGAGGCTGGTGAAAAGCACCCCGGTTCCGGGGAATGAATGTGACAGGTCACTAACTATTACCTGCATGGCGCGGCATCCCTCGGCCTGACCAACACCGATTTAGGCAGCGGATCAGCACGTATCAGCGTCTGTCCAAACTGAGAGGCAACCACTTGCACCAAGGAGGGTTCCCCATCCGCCAGCACGCAGCCCTCGGCACCGGTCAGGTCATACAACGCCGATGCCGGTACGGAGACCACACTCACCGGTTCTACGAGCCGCACCGTCACGTTGAGCTGACTGGTAGCACCGGACTGGTATTCGGTGAAACTGCGAGTTCGGACAAGCATCGCTAAAAACTCCGCATCGGTGATAACGCCGGAATCCGGCACCGGGGTGGTGGTGTCAACGCCGACGACAGCCTCTCGCGCACCAGGTAACGCGGCAGGGGGAAGCTGTAAGGTGATGGCGTCCAACCCCACTCCAGCCCGAAACAGCATCTGACCAGGCAGGGCCTGATCCCCGAGCGCAGCGGAACACGACGACACCACCGCCTCTGGGGTGGGCAACCAGATCAGTGACGAAATGGGGACGCTACGGCGATTTGCCACCCCCAAACCAGCCCACAACGCCCGCAACGCATTACCGGTGGCGTTATTGAAATAGCCGTCTGCGCTCACATCGGTGTAGCCAAGACGTACCAGTTCGGTTTCCAACGAGGCCACATCATCACCACGCGCACCCACCTCCAGGTCACGCCATAACGGCACGTCAGTGTGTAACAACAAAATCGGTTCGTTGTTGATAACGAATGGGGCTTGACCAGAGGCCACGATGTCACCGGGGGCGCAATCGGCGCGGCGAACCACGCCGTAAGTGGGAGAGAACGCGTCGTATTCGCCGGAAAGCTCCGGAGCGGTGGCCACCTGCCGTTCATCTGCATAACTGGTTGTGACGACCGATACGGTGGCGTCCGGGTCGGCCTGGTTCATCCACGCCGGTTTCGGAGTCGGGATGAGCAACAACGTCGCCAGTGACCCAAGAGCCAACCCGGCCAACCCAACCAGCGCCACAACACGGCGACCGGCGGGGAACTTCGCCGACAGCTCGGTGCTGTTTACGGAAACCATGCACCTCATCCTAAGCGCTACCGGCAACAGATCATGAAGCAGCTGCAACCGAACGACACTGGCAAGGTAACAGCTACGTTTAACGCTTGGCTTATTTGGCGGATTCACTATTCGCATCTTTGCCATCAGCGCCATCTTTACTGAACGAAACCCCCACCCGTCACGGTATGGGGCTCGCCGGATGTTTTCGGATGCGCGACCGCCACGTCTTTATCCACCAGCAGCCTAAAGGTGCCTGCGGCGGACTGTGGTACCAATCGTCGGTAGGCTGGGGCACGTGAATGGCGACACCACGAGCTTTTTGGTATCTCTGGAGCCCTTCCTTTTCATCGCAGCCATAGTCGCAGTTATCGTATTTTTCGTCGTGCGGAACCACAGGCACCGCGAAAAGCTCCGGGCCTTCGCCGCCGCCAACGGCTGGACCTATACCGAACGCGATAACTCACTGACACGACGCTGGCGCGGGCAACCCTTCAGAAGCGACGGTAGCAACACGGCCTCTGATGCCTTTCGGGGGTATTTCGGGCCGCAGCAGTTCCCCTTTGTGGCGTTCACCTACAGCTACACCCCGCAGAACTCCAAAGGCAATAGCACCTCCACCACCCACCATTACGAGGTGTGCGTGTTACGCATCGGATGGGCGTTGCCGTACCTGCATGTCGGCCGCGAGGGCCTGCTGACGAGGGTGCTGCGATTCCTAGGCGAGCAGGACATCGACTTCGAATCAGATGACTTCAACCGCGCCTTCCTGGTTCAGAGCACCGATCCGCGATTCGCGTACGGCGTCATCCATCCGCAGTTGATGGAGTGGTTGCTGGGGCCGGGGCGCATTCTGGCACCGTGGCGCATCGACGGTGCCGACCTCATCACGTACGGGGTCGGGCGGTTGGACATACAGAGCTTCCCAAATAAGCTGCAAGCCATGACCGCGTTGGTGAACCAGATTCCACAGCACGTCTGGGACGATTATGCATAGTGGACACCGCACGAACACCGCGCTCACAACGCCGAGCAGCTCTCCGCCCCGTCACTCCGGCCTCCGAGCCGGAATCCCCGCACGAACACCGCGCTCACAACGCCGCGCAGCTCTCCGCCCCGTCACTCCCCGGCGACAGGCGTGAGGCGGGTTCGCAGTAGCCCAGGTGTTTAACGCATAAGGAGGTCGCGTCGTGTTTCTCAAGATATTGCTCATCGTTTTAGTCGTCGGTAGCGTCACCGGCTGGGTCGTGATAATCCATAATCGTTTCGCCGCGCTCTCCAATTTGATCGCCGAATCCTGGCGGCAGGTGGACGTAGAGTTGCAGCGACGCCACGATCTGATCCCCAACCTGGTGCAGGTGGTGTCAGGATATGCCGCACATGAACGGGCATTGTTCGAGGGGCTGATCGCGGCACGGACGCAGGCGCTGGCGGTACACACCCCGGCGCAGTTGACCGGCCCCGAAACCGCTTTGGAGTACGGGGTTGGGCAGGCGCTGGCAGTTGCCGAGGCGTACCCGGAGTTGAACTCCTCCACCCACTTCTTGCGCTTGCAGCACGAGCTACGCAACTGCGAAGACCGTATCGCCGCAGGGCGGCGCTTCTACAACGGAAACGTACGGGCGCTCAACACCCTGAAAGACTCGTTCCCCGCCGGACTGCTGGGTGGCGGCACCAAGCGCGGCGAATACTTCATGCTGGATTCTCCAGCGGCCCGGCTGCCGCTACAGTTGCAGTTCCCACAGAGATGACTGGCGAGCCGTAGCGCCGATCTCCGCCCCAAGGCCCCGCCGCTTGAGCGCGCCGAAACGACGGACGACTGGGCAAACCCGGTAGCGCCTAGAGGCTCAACCCCACCAGTAGTGGCTCGGGAACCAGTGTGATGCCGTAGGTGTCGCGTACCCCGTCGCGGATGGTTCTCGCCAGGGCGAGCACGTCGGCGGCCGTGGCATCGCCCCGATTGGTCAGCGCCAGCACATGTCTGGACGAAAGGGTCGCGGGCGAACCAGGCAGACCGAAACCTTTAGCGAAACCGGCGTGGTCGATGAGCCAAGCGGCGGAGGTTTTGATCGCGCCGTCCGGTTGTGGAAACCTCGGCGCGTCAACCGGGAGCATGGCGGCGGCTTCAGGCGGAATCACCGGGTTGGTGAAAAACGAGCCGGCGCTCCATGAATCATGGTCGTCCCGGCTGGTCGTCATACCCTTAGCCGTACGCAGCTCCAGTACCGTTTCGCGTACCTTGGCAGCGTCCACCTGAGCGCCAACCGCGACGCCGAGCGCGGTTGCCAGTTCGGCGTAACGAATCGGCATCCCCAATGTGCCCCGCCTGAACTGGAACTGCACCGCAAGCACCACGTAGCGTCCGCTTACTTGTCCCGGCATCACCGCACGCTTGAACATCGAATCGCGGTAGCCAAAGGCGCACTCGGTGACGCTGAAAGTACGGACGGAGCGCGCCTCACGATCATACGTACGCACCTGCGCGATGCTGCCCGCCACATCCTGCCCGTAGGCACCGATGTTCTGCACCGGAGCGGCACCGACGAGGCCGGGGATGCCCGACAGAGCCTCCACTCCGACCCAACCTTTGGCGAGCGCGAACGCGACGAACTCGTCCCAAACCTCACCGGCTTGTACGCTCACGATGGCCCCGGCACAAGGCGACATGTCCGCGTCGATGCCTTTGGATGCGATGCGCACCACGACCCCGGCGAACCCCGTATCGGCGATCAGCATGTTGGAACCGCCGGAGAGGATCAGTAGCGGTTCGCCGCGCTCATCCGCCGCGCTCACCGCGGCGATGATTTCCGCCTCGGTGGTGGCAGTGACGAAATCGCGCGCCGGGCCGCCGATGCGGAATGTGGTGTGGTTCGCCAGCAGTTCGCTCACACGGATACCTCCACTTTCGCGCCGCCAAGAAGCTGTAAATCCCCGCAGCACACCTGCAACGTTATGGTGGCCGTAGTGGCGGTGAGCGCGCTCACCGTGGCGGCGACCTCCACGGTGGTGCCTGTCTCGGGGACATACAGCGGGGCGGCGAAACGCACCTTATATGACTTGATTCGGGCCGCGTCACCGTCCAGCCACTCCAGCACCACTTGGACGGCGGCCCCCATCGTCCACATGCCGTGGGCAAGCACCCCGTCCAGGCCGATAGCGCGCGCCGCCGCGTCGCTCAGATGGATCGGATTGGAATCCCCAGAGGCCGCCGCGTAGCGCCGTAGCAGTTCCCTGGTGACGGCGATGGTCTTGCCGGGCAACTTCAGGCCAACGTTGAGATCACTCATGGCGTCACCTCCCTGGTCGAACCTTCGAGATGGCCCGCCGCCGAAGCCGCCCCGCCAACCGGGTTACGGTGCAGCAGCGTGGTACTGAACGTAGCGACAATCGCCCCAGCGACCGTATCCACCACCTCGCCCAGCACCGTGATGAACTCGGCTTCGCCACGCACCCGCACTTTGCCGATAGTGAGGCTCACATCCAACACATCGCCCACGACCACCGGACGGACGTACTCGAAACTCTGGTCTACGTGGATGATGCGGCTGAGATCCAAGCCCAGCCTGGGGTCGGTGAACAGCGCCTCGAAAGCCGGTTCGGCCAGCACGAACAGATACGTCGGCGGCGCTTGAACCGCCGGAATCGGTTGCCCCAAAGCCGCGGCCAGCGCATCCAAACGCTGCCGCGTCACCACCACGGGCTCGGGCAGCCGGAAAACGCTTCCCGCCGCCAACTCGCCCGACATCCCACTGCTCATGACATAAACGCTAGCCGATGGGCCACACGAATCCGGGGCGGTGCCTACCGGTTTTGCCAGCAAGGCTTGTAGAGTCGGTACCAGGCAGACGGCCCTGGCCGTCCCGATTTTGCCAAATACCCGGACAAGGAGAGAACAATGGCGTTGACCCTTCCCAGCCGTCAAGGCGCGCACTATATTGAGACCGACGTAGTGCTCGTCGGTGCCGGCATTATGAGCGCAACACTGGCGCTGCTGCTCTCCGAACTCGATCCCAGCCTGAGAACTCTGGTGATCGAACGCCGCCCTGGCCCTGCCGAGGAGTCGTCGAACCCCTGGAACAACGCGGGCACCGGCCACGCCGGGCTGTGCGAGTTGAACTACTCCGTGGAGCAGCCGGACGGCACGGTAGACGTGAGTAAGGCCGTCAAGATCAATGAGCAGTTCCAGCTCACGCGGCAACTCTGGACGTACCTCATCGAGCAGGGCACCCTGAAGGACCCCAAATCCTTCATCAACTCCACTGCGCACCTGACGTTCGTCACCGGTGACGACCATGTGGCCTACATGCGTTCACGCTGGGCGGCGATGCAGGGCAACGTGCTGTTCGACTCCATGCGCTACTCGGAATCCCAAACCGAGATCGCCGAATGGTCGCCGTTGCTAATCGCGGGCCGCGACCCCGCCACCCCGGTGGGATGCTCGTACGATCCAACCGGCACCGATGTGGATTTTGGTGTGCTCACCAAGGAATACCTCCGTATCGTGCAGGCACGCGGCGGCGAGGTGACGTACAACTTTGACGTAAACGACATCAAACCGGCGGGTAAGGCGTGGCTCATCAAAGCCAACCACACCGGCGGCGGCCATGGGCTCGTGGTGAAGGCCAAGAAGGTGTTCATCGGCGCGGGCGGCTACGCGCTACAGCTACTGCAACGCGCCGGGTTGCCAGAGGCCAACGGTTATGGGCTGTTCCCAATCTCGGGGCAGTTCCTCACCACATCGCGCCGCTCCATCACCGAGGCACATCACACCAAGGTGTACGGCAAGGCATCCGTTGGCGCACCGCCGATGAGCGTGCCGCACCTGGACGCCCGTGTTATCAACGGCGACAAATACGTGCTGTTTGGGCCGTTCGCCGGATCGAGCCCGAAGTTCTTGAAGTCAGGTTCCATCCTCGACCTGCCGCTGTCGCTCAGAACACATAACATCTGGCCGATGCTGGAAGTCGCCAAAGACAACCTGCCGTTAGTGAAATACCTGGTGAGTCAGATTTTGCTGCCACCGTCGCAGCAGTTGGAGGCGCTACGGCAGTTCTATCCCAACGCCGACCTCGCCGATTGGGTGATGGTGACCGCCGGGCAGCGCGCGCAGATCATCAAGAAGGACGAACATGGCCACGGCACATTGCAGTTCGGAACCGAACTGGTGGTCGGTGGCGGTGGGTCGATCTCCGGCCTGCTGGGTGCCTCGCCGGGTGCCTCGACCGCCGCGCCCATCATGCTGGGGCTGCTGGAGCAGTGCTTCGCCGAAAGGCTGGACGATTGGAGGCCAACGCTCGCCAAGATCGTGCCCACCTGGGGCAAGAATCTGGCAGACGACCCCACCCTGGCACAACACACCATGGCGCGCACTGCCGAAGCGTTGGGGATCACCCCGCCACAACCACGCTGAAAACCTTCGGCCCCCGACTGAGGTTCAGTCGGGGGCCGAAAACTATTACGGGTATCTCAAGAATCAATCACCACAGGCGACGAGTACGGACGGCGAGGCAGCCCCCGGCAAGAGCGAACAGCAGCAAGATTGCCGGAACCGCGCCCATCCCCGTGGCCAGCGAACCGCCAGTGGGCACCGCCGGGATGTCGTCACCACCGGTTTCGTTATCGTTGGCCGGGGCTGAAACCACTACGGTGTGCGAAATCGTCACCACTCGCTCGTCGTCGAACACATAGACCACATCGAACGAATAGTCACCCTCGTCCAAACCGGTGGCGTCGAACACCACCTCCGAGCCGACAACAGTTGCCGATCCTTGCGACGGCGGGACGCTCACTTCACGCGACACCACGCTAGCCCCGGAACCAATGCGGGGATCGTTAAACACTGCGGAGCCATTTTCGGCACTCACGCTGTCTGAAGACGAGGCGTTCCAATGCGCGACCAACACCGACCTACCCGGTGTAGGCACAAACCCCGTTCCGGCAGACAACAGATCATCCCCAGGCACACCCATGACGCTCCAGCCAGAGAACCCCCAGTCGAAACCATCCCCCATGGCATCCACCGGGCCTGGCAATGTCATCGGCCCAAACGACCACGTGGTGAAATCCAAATTGTCGTATCCGCTCCAAATCGGGGGCACTCGCTTCGTCACCGATTCGCCCGCGTTCGCGCCCGGCAACTCGCCACCGTTCGGGTTAAACACCACCTGGGCATTCCCCACCAACTGATACGACTCGCCATCCGCACCCCACGCGGTCGCCGTGTCGGAGTCGGCACCCGACCACAACCATGGCAATACGCCGCTCTCATCACCCACTTCCAGCAGCGTGATATCGGCCCCCAGCGGTGCCGTCACCGTCAGCGGCTGATCTGTGGAAAACATGAACTGCCGCAATGCCACGGTGCCAGTACCGGAAACACCCTGGTAGAAAGCCTGGGTACCGATCCGCAGTTTCTGCAAACCAGCGGGAAACACCACCGACTCCAATGACGTGGAACCGCCGCCTAAAGCGACCTGGGCGAATGCGATATCTCCGATAGTCAACTCCTGCAAGCTATTCGGAAACACCACCGAACTCAGTAGCGCGTCACCATTACCGGAAATGGTCTGAGCGAACGCGCCACTTCCGATAGTCAACTCCTGCAAGCCATCCAAAAACACCACCGAACTCAGTAGCGCGTCACCACCATCGCGAACATCCTGCTCGAACGCACCCTCACCGATCTTCAACTCCGGCAAGCCGGCGGGAAACACCACCGACTCCAATGATGCGGAACCACCGCCAAGAACCAACTGAGCAAACGCATACCTGCCAATCTCAACCGTCTGCAAACCGGCGGGAAACTCCACCGACTTCAACAACGCGGAACCACCACCGTGAACCACCTGAGCGAACGCGGTACGATCAATTCTTAACGTCTGCAAACCGGCGGGAAACTCCACCGACTTCAACGGCGCGTCACCACCATCGTAGACGCTCATGCCGAACCCGTCAGCTTCGATAGTCAACGTCTGCAAACCGGCGGGAAACTCCACCGACTCTAACCGCACAACACTACCGCTGGTGGCGTATCGCTGGAACGCTCCGCTGCCGATAGTCAACGTCTGCAAACCGGCGGGAAACTTCACCTCAGCCAGCGCAGCGACACCACCATCGACTTCCTGTACAAACGCTTTGGCGCCAATGGTCAGCGTCTGTAAACCATCTGGAAACTTGATCGAACTCAGCAGCGTATCACCGGCACCGATGGCTTCCTGAGCGAACGCACGGTCTTCGATGGTCAGCGTCTGTAAACCGGCGGGAAACACCACCGACTCCAGCGGTGCGGAGTCATCCCCGGAAAGAAGACCCTGGCGAAACGCTCCTTCGTTGACGGTCAGTGCCTTCACCCTGGATTCGGTCTGCCGGAACTCCACCGAAACCAGTTGGACGGCACAAGACGAAGCCGAATTGCTGCCGACGATCACCTCGGTGATCTCCTCGTCCAGTTTGTCCAAATCGATCACCAGTCGGGTTTTGCCGGGGTCTTCATAAGCCACACTTGGCTCGGTGGCGGCGCATAACGCATTGTTTCCGTACGTGTGTGACGCAGCCGCCGATGCCGTCGGCAACCCCACAACCCCCACTACCGCCAGCGACAACGCCAGCAAACCCAACAACACGCGACCCACAAAACCCGCTCTAGAAGAACCAGCTTCAACAGCCCCATACCAAACCTTCATCTGCTC
>JAIRRM010000077.1 GCA_031255975.1 Propionibacteriaceae bacterium
GGTATCGGTGCCCGCCAACACCCCGGCGACCAACCGCACCGTGCCGTCTCCACCGGCGACCAGCACCAGTTCGGCACCTTGGTCGAGCGCCTGGCGGGCTTGGGCCGTGCCTGGTGAATCTGGGGTGGTGGTGAGCACCGTGGGGGTGGGTATGCCGAGCCTTGACGCCGCTTGGGTGATGAGCCGTATCGCCTGATACAGCTTGGGAGAGGCGGGGTTGGCGATCACAAACACCCGTCGCGCTGGTGCGGCGCTCAGCAACTGTCTGGTCAACGTCCGCTGTGGGCGGCGGGGTGTGTAATCGGAGAACTTCACGAGATAATCGTGCCAAACATCGGGTGCGTTAAGACATATCTGTCAACTACGCGGGGATGCGCTAAGCGAGACGCGTAAACGGGTAGCGTAAAACTCCGGTGTGCCGTAGCATCAGACGCAGACGGCGTTGTCTATACAAGTTAGCGAGGCTCAAAATGACCGATCTCACCTGGACGGTGGAAGACGCTCGGGCAGTCGATACCGCACGTATCCTGGCCGCAGATGCGGTGCAGCAGGCCGGTAACGGCCACCCCGGCAGCGCCATCTCGCTGGCATCGGTGGCGTATCTGCTTTATCAGAAGGTGATGCACACCGACCCCACCGATCCGCAGTGGCTGGGGCGTGATCGTTTCGTGCTGTCCGCCGGGCATGAGTCGGTGTTGCAGTACGTCGCGCTGTATCTGGCAGGTTGTGGCATCGGGCTGGATGATCTGAAACAGCTGCGTACCTGGGGCTCTAAAACCCCTGGTCATCCGGAGTACGGGCACACCGATTTTGTGGAGATCACCACCGGCCCGTTGGGGGCCGGAATCTCAAATGCGGTTGGCATGGCGATGGCGGCCCGTAGGCAGCGTGGCCTGTTGGAACCAGACGCCGCGCCCGGCGAAAGCCTGTTCGATCACTTCGTGTTCGCGCTGAGCGGCGACGGTTGCCTGCAAGAAGGCGTGGCGCTGGAAGCCATCTCCCTCGCCGGAACCCAGCGGCTCGGCAACCTGATTCTCATCTACGACGACAACGACATCACCATAGAAGGCGATACCAAGATCGCCTTCACCGAGGACGTGCTCGCCAAATTCGCCGCCTGCGGCTGGCACACAGCCGAGGTGGATTGGCGAAATGGTGGGGCATATCACGAAGATATGGCTGGGCTCTACGACGCCATCCGCGCCGCGCAAACGGTGGAAGATAGGCCGTCCGTCATCAAACTGAACACCATTATCGGGTGGCCGTTGCCGAACAAACAGGGGTCGGAGTCGATCCATGGCGCGGCTGTCGGCACCGCGGAGATCAGCGCTTTGAAGGCGTTGCTGGACTTTGAGGACGTGCCGTTCGCCATCGATGAGGACTTGGTAGCGCGGCTTCAATTGACGTTCGCCGCTCGGGCCGCGCTCACCCGGCAGGTGTGGGATTCCCGTTTCACCGCCTGGCGCGAAGACAACCCGGAGCGGGCTTCGCTGCTATGGCGGCTTTCGACCCGCGCGCTACCGGCTAACCTCACCGTGCCAACATTCGAGCCGGGCAAGATGAGCACCCGTAAAGCCTCCGGCAAGGTGCTGGATGCGCTGGCGGGCCAGTTGCCGGAACTGTGGGGCGGCTCGGCTGATCTGGCTGGCTCAAACCTCACCACCATGACCGGTGAGCCCAGCTTCTTGCCCTCAGATCGGGTGAGTGACGAGTGGCCGGGCGGGCCGTATGGGCGCACGCTGCACTTTGGCATCCGCGAGCACGCCATGGGCGGCATTATGAACGGCATGGCCGCCGAGGGGCTGACCAGACCATACGGCGGTACGTTCTTCGTGTTCAGTGATTACATGCGTCCGGCGGTGCGCCTGGCGGCACTGATGAAGTTGCCGGTGATCTATGTGTGGACGCACGATTCCATCGGCGTCGGCGAGGACGGCCCGACGCATCAGCCGGTGGAGCATCTGGCGTCGTATCGGGCGATACCTGGACTGGCGATCATTCGCCCGGCGGACGCCAACGAGACCGCGGTGTGCTGGAAGCAGGCGTTGATCCGCTGCGACGGCCCGAACGCGCTGGTGCTGTCGCGCCAGGATCTGCGCACCGTTGATCGCTCGTTGGCAGAGTTCGCTCCCGCTGAACTGGCGGCCAAGGGAGGCTACGTGCTGCGTGATGCCCGCGCCGGGGCGGTGCCGCAGGTGATCGTATTGGCCACCGGCTCCGAGGTGGAGGTGGCCCTTGACGCCCAGGATGCGCTGGAGGCCGCCGGTGTGCCAACGCGGGTGGTGTCGCTGCCCTGCTTCGAGTGGTTCGAGGAGCAGCCGTTGGAGTATCGGGAATCGGTGCTGCCACCAAAGGTGAAGGCTCGGGTGAGCATTGAGGCCGGTATCTCTCTTGGCTGGCAGCGTTACGTCGGCGACTCCGGTCGTTCGGTGTCACTGGAGCATTTCGGGGCTTCGGCGGCGGGTGAACTGCTGTTCCGCGAGTTCGGGTTGACGGTCGCCGCAGTGGTGGAGGCCGCAAAAGCGCAGCTGTAGTCGCATCCGCGCGCGGTGAAGGTGCGCTGGCCGAAGTTCATGACTTATTCGGGTATTCGATGGCTGCGATACGGTTGGCGCTGGCATATTACGGGCGTTACGCCGCCGAGATTGATGACGAAATCACGGAGAACGCGCGGTTAGCCGATGAGACGGAGCAGGCGTGGTTGGCGGCGAACGCGGTGTTGGCGTGAGCGAAGCGCTGTTGTTGGATGAGCACCACCCACCTGCTCTTGCCGCTGAGTTGCGAGCGGAGGGGTTCGACGTGGTGGCGGTGTCTGGCGACGCCATGCTGGAGGGAATGCCGGATGCGGCCATATACGCACATGCCCGTGCCGTGGGCAGGCGGGTGGTGACGGAGAACATCGAAGACTTCGCACCGCTGCTTCAGGAGGCGTATGCGACGGGTGAAGTGGCACCGGTGCTTTTTATCAGCCCGCGCCGCTATCCGCGCAATCTCTCCGGGCTGGGGAAGCTTCAGGCCGCGCTGCGGGGCTGGCTCTCCCGTGGCGCTCCCCGTCCCGCCGAGGATTGGTTGCCGTAACCGACGATGAGCGCCGTGCCGACGGTGGGGGAAGGGGTGGCAGCCACCCCGAAACCTACGCGGCGAACTCCCGAAGCACCGAGATCAGCGTTCGTACGCCAAAACCTGTCGCCCCCTTGGGAACGAAATCATGGGCAGGGCCGGGGTTCCACTCCGAAGCGGCGATGTCGAGGTGAACCCAGGGCAACCCGGCGGTGAAACGACGTAGGAACGCGGCGGCCACCAGCGCGCCGCCGAAGCGGGGGCCACCGGAGCGCACGTCGGCGATGTCGGATTCGATGGCTTCTTCGGCCTCGTCGGTGATCGGCAATTGCCAGGCGGTTTCACCCGCGTCCCCGGCTGCGGCGATCACCCGGGCCGCCAGTTCGTCGTCGGATGCGAATACCCCCACCGGTTCGGTGCCCAATGCGATCATCTTCGCGCCGGTGAGCGTGGCGATGTCCAGCAGCAGGTCGGGACGATCCTCTGCGGCACGGGCCAGCGCGTCTGCCAGCACCAGCCGTCCTTCGGCGTCGGTGTTGTAGTTCTCGACGGTCATGCGGTTGCGTAGCGTCAACACATCCGACGGACGGTACGCCCCGCCGCCAGGCAGGTTTTCTGCCATCGCCAGCCAACCGGTGATTCGAAGCGGCAGTTCCAACTCGGCGGCGGCACAGACAGCGGCCACCACACACGCGGCGCCTGCCATATCGCCTTTCATGGTCACCATGGAGTCGATGGGTTTCAAGTCAAGGCCGCCGGAGTCGAACGTGATGCCTTTGCCAATGAGCGCGATATGCGCCTTCGGTTCCACCTCCCCGGCGGGTTCGTAGCGTACGCTGATCAATCGCGGCGGGTTGTCGGAGCCACCGCCTACCGCCAGGATGCCGCCGAATCCGCCCCTGCCGAGCGAGTTCTTCTTCATGATCTCCATACTCACCGTGTCGTATCCGGCGATCAGATCGTCGACCTCGACGACCATGTCGGACGGGGTGAGCAGGTTTGGCGGGGTGTTCACCAGGTCGCGTGCCGTGCCGACGGCGGTGGCGATCACCTCGGCGGTGTGTGCTACATCCCACAGCGCTTCATCGCACACCACCACGAAGGTGTGGCCCGACGGCTCGTCAACTTTGGTGGTGATGACAGGGGTGCGAAGGCTCGCCAGCAACGCGCCCTCAACAGCGGCGCGGAGCAAGATGGCGATGTCAAACCCGGGTGACAAGGCAATACGCCGTACCCCTGTGGTGTCGATTACGGCTCGTACCCCAGCGCCGAACGCCTTGGCTACCGATTTGACGGTGGGGTTGTCGCCCAACCCGACTAGCACCACGCGGCGCTCACCCACCGGCAACACCACCGGTGTCTTGGCGTCGGGGGCACCGCCCAGCAGTCGCGCCGCCGCCAGTAGCCCTTGGGACGCCAGTTCGTCCGGCACACCTTGTAGTTTCGGGGCGTCTTTGGTGCCGCTGATAGCGGCGATGATGGTGTCGGCGTCTGCCGGGATACCGGTTGCGTAATCGAGTTCAGCCATACGCGCCATGGTAGTGGCGAGACAGCCGCGTTGTGAACCGCCGGGCGAGACGTGAGCGTGCCGGTCAACGCGATCTCCGGAAAGTGGCAAGACAGCCGCGTTGCGAAGACTGGAATGGGGGCCGATAAGAAGGCGTTTTGGTCAAACTCGACTGACGGGCTCAACCGGCGTATCTGGAAACGGGTTGGTGAATACATGATTCGCGTAGTCAAATGGATGACTGCTAGACTCAGCCCTTGCCGTACAAGCCGGCCGCGGAAGTGTAAGCGCCCCTCTAATCAGGCGAGGGGCACCGCGCAACGAGAATGACAAAGGAGAGCCAACCCAATGGATCCCGAACTCAAAGCTCAGATCATCGCAGAGTACGCCACCCATCCGGGTGACACCGGCTCTCCCGACGTGCAGATAGCGCTGCTCACCAAGCGCATTTCGCATCTCACCGAGCACCTGAAGGTGCATAAGGGCGATCACCACTCCCGCCGTGGTTTGATGCTGCTGGTCGGCCAGCGCCGTCGGCTGCTCAACTACGTGGCGCGTGAAGACATCATGCACTACCGCGAGTTGATCGCCCGCCTGGGGCTGCGCCGCTGAGCGTCGCCCCTATAATCGAATACGGAAACGACACAAATACCGCCACAGGCCCCCGTACCAGTTGGCATTTGGTCCTCGGTAGTGGCGTCCGGGTAAGGTTCGCGTAACGCTTTTCACAGCAGAAGGGCGTACGTGCGCAGTTTCCCCGTGCGCTTCGATCGAAGACCTGATGACGCTGAAGCAGGTCTTAACACCTGGTGGGTGCCTGTGCCCTACCGATGCCCTGTGCCCGTACGGCCAGGGGCGAAGAAAGGAGACCCCCACGATGGAGGGTCCACAGATCAAGTTTTCCGAAGCCATCATCGACAATGGCAAGTTTGGCAAGCACACCGTCCGGTTCGAGGCTGGGCTGCTCGCCCAGCAAGCTGACGGTGCCGCCGCCGTCTACCTCGACGGCGATACTATGCTGCTTTCTGCCACCACGGCGCAGAAACAGCCGCGTGAGGCCATCGATTTCTTCCCGTTGACCGTCGAGGTCGAGGAGAAGATGTACGCCGCGGGCCGCATCCCCGGTTCGTTTTTCCGCCGTGAAGGCCGCCCCAGCGAAGAGGCCATTTTGGCTTGCCGTCTCATCGACCGCCCGCTGCGTCCCGCCTTTGTGAAGGGGTTGCGTAACGAGGTGCAGGTCATCGTCGAGGTGCTGGCGCTCAATCCGAGCGTGCTGTACGACGTGGTGGCCATCAACGCCGCGTCCATGTCCACCCAGATCGCCGGTTTGCCCTTCAGCGGCCCCATCGGCGGGGTGCGCGTCGCCCTCATCGGCGAGCAGTGGGTGTGCTTCCCCAGCTATGAGCAAGACCGGGATGCCACCTTCTCGATGGTGGTCGCGGGCCGCGTGCTGGCCGACGGCGACGTGGCCATCATGATGGTAGAGGCCGAGAGCACCGAATCCACCTGGAGCCTGGTGCGCGCCGGTCGTACCGCCCCCACCGAAGAGGTGGTGGCTACCGGGCTGGAGGCCGCCAAGCCGTTTATCAAGACACTGTGCGATGCGCAGGCCAGCTTGGCCGAGCAGATCAGCAAAGAGACGTACCCCTTCCCGGTATTCAAGGAGTACGAGGACGACATGTTCGAGGCGGTGTCGAGCCGCGCGCACGACAAACTGTCCCAGATCATGACCATCGCCGCCAAGGCGGAGCGTCAGGACGCCGATAGCGAACTGAAAGCCGCCGTCTGGGCCGAACTGTCGCAGGACGCGGCGTTCGCCGAGCGCGCCGGTGAGTTCGCCGCCGCGTACAAGAGCCTCACCAAGAAAATCGTGCGCGCCCGCACCCTGAACGATGGGGTGCGTATTGATGGCCGTGGCCCGAAGGACATTCGTCCGCTCACCTCCGCCACGCATGTGATCCCGCGGGTACATGGTTCGGCGTTGTTCCAGCGCGGCGAAACCCAGGTGCTCGGCATCACCACGCTGAACATGCTCGACATGGAACAGAAGCTCGACACTCTGAGCCCGATCAAGAGCAAGCGCTACATGCACAACTACAACATGCCGCCGTACTCCACCGGTGAAACGGGCCGCGTCGGTAGCCCGAAGCGCCGCGAGGTGGGTCACGGTCGGCTGGCGGAACGCGCGTTGGTGCCGGTGCTGCCGACCCGCGAGGAGTTCCCGTACGCCATCCGCGAAGTGAGCGAGGCCATCGGTTCCAACGGCTCCACGTCGATGGGTTCGGTGTGCGCGTCCACGTTGGCGTTGCTTTCAGCCGGGGTGCCGCTGCGGGCCATGGTGGCCGGTATCGCCATGGGGCTGATGAGTGAGCCGAAGGGCGATGGCACCACCAAGTATTTGGCGCTCACCGACATTCTGGGCGCTGAAGACGCCCTCGGTGACATGGACTTCAAGGTGGCCGGTACGCACGAGTTCGTCACCGCGCTGCAACTAGACACCAAGCTCGATGGCATCCCCGCCGACGTGCTGGCCAGTGCGCTGTTGCAGGCCAAGGAGGCCCGCGAGACCATTCTTGGGGTTATGGAAGCCGCCATCAAGGCTCCAGCCGAGATGAGCCCGTACGCGCCGCGTATCCTCACCGTGAAGATCCCGGTTGACAAGATCGGTGAGGTGATCGGGCCGAAGGGCAAGGTTATCAATCAGATTCAGGACGACACCGGCGCCAACATCGCCATTGAGGACGACGGCACCGTCTACATCGGTGCCAGTTCTGGCGAGGCAGCGGAGGCCGCCCGCGCCGCCGTCAATGCAATCGCCAACCCGACG
>JAIRRM010000123.1 GCA_031255975.1 Propionibacteriaceae bacterium
GGCTCGGCAAGATTCGCTCGCCTCACTACCGTGTCGTCGTTATGGATTCGCGCGCGAAGCGCGACGGCCGCCCCATCGAGGAGATCGGCCAATACCATCCAAAGTCCGACCCGTCGGTCATCATCATCGACTCTGAGCGCGCCCAGTACTGGCTGGGTGTCGGCGCACAGCCGAGCGAGCCGGTGGTGGCGCTGTTGAAGCGCACCGGCGATTGGCAGAAGTTCACCGGCGACACCAGCCCTTCCGGCATCACGGTGGCTCCGCCGAAGCCCGACAAGGCCGACCTGTTCAACAAGGCGCTGGCCGAGGCCGATGGCGAACCACTCGTCTCCGCCATTTCCAAGGGCAAGAAGAGCAGCAAGAAGGCCGAGCCTGAGGAGGTGGCCGTTGAAGCCGCCACTGAGGTCGTGGCTGAAGCACCCGCCGCAGAGCAGGTGGCAGATGTCGCTTCGGTTACCGAGGAGCCGGCCGTGGAAGCCGCTCCGGAAGTCGCTGAGGCCGAGTGATGCTCGCCGACGCACTTACTCATCTGGTGCAGGGTATCGTCTCGCATCCAGAGGACGTGCGGGTACGCACCCGTGAACTGCGCCTAGGCCAAATGCTCGAAGTGCGAGTGAATCCCGAAGATGTGGGCAAGGTGATCGGACGCCAGGGGCGCACCGCCACCGCGCTACGTACCGTCGTGGCCGCACTGGCTGGGCCGTCCGGGGCCCGCGTTGACTTCGTGGACGTAGACCGCAAACCCACCCGCCGCCATTAGTCGAGGGGTCGGCCCATGGAAATAGTGGTGGGCACGATCATCAAGGCCCATGGTGTTCGCGGTGAGGTTGTCGTCCAACTGCACACCGACGAGCCCGACCGACGTTTCACCTCTGGTCGGGTGCTCGGTGTGGCAGGCCGTGCCGACGTAGCCCTCAAGGTGGTTTCGGTGAAAGCCGCCGCCGGGCGATTGGTGGTCGGATTCGCCGGCGTCGTTGATCGTGATGCCGCGGATGCCGTGCGCGGCTGGGTGCTCACCGCCGACGTGCCCGAGGACGAGACCCCCGACGAGCCCGAAGAATACTACGATCGCCAGTTGATCGGTCTCATGGTGTTGCGTGCCGACGGACAGCCCGCCGGTGAGGTGAGTGCGGTGCTGCACCAGGGGGTACAGGATCTGTTGGTGGTGACCACCATGGCAGGGGAGCGGCTAGTGCCATTCGTCTCTGCGCTGGTTCCCGAGGTGAATCTGAAGGCCGGTACGCTGACCCTCGCCGACGTGGGCGGATTGCTGGAGGACATCGAATGAGCATATTTGGTGGCTTTGCCGCTCAAACCCGTCCTGCCATGAGGCTGGAGGCCATCACCATCTTCCCGGAGTACTTCGAGCCACTACGTCTTTCACTCATCGGCAAGGCTCTGGAATCCGGGTTACTGACGCTCACCGTCCGTGATCTGCGCGCCTTCACCCACGACCGTCACAACACCGTGGACGACACTCCGTACGGCGGCGGTGCGGGCATGGTGATGAAACCAGAGCCCTGGGGCGAGGCGCTGGATACGGTGCTGGCAGATGCCGCTCTCGCAGCGGATGATCCCATCTTTTACCTGGAATCCACTACTGGGGGGATTCCGGCTCGGGGCCGGAATGACGAAGGCGTGAGTGATCCCGCCTTTTGCCTGGGTTCCGCTGCTGGGGGGGTGCCGGCTCGGGGCCGGAATGACGCGGGTGTGGGTGATTCCGCCTTTTGTCTGGGTTCCGCTGTTGGGGGGGTTCCGGCTCGGGGTCGGGATGACGAGGGTGTGGGTGATTCCGCCTTTTACCTGGAGCCTGCTGTTGGAGGGATTCCGGCTCGGGGCCGGAATGACGAAGGCGTGAGTGACCCCGTCTTTTACCTGGAACCCACTACCGCGCCAACGCCTTCGACTACCGTGGCAGATGAGCAGACACAACCGCTCCCGGCTCAGTCGCCGGCCGGAGGGCCACCACCCACCCTCATCTTCACCACACCAGCCGGAGAACCGTTCACGCAAGCCGTCGCCAACGAACTGGCGGGGCACGGGCATCTGGTGTTCGCCTGTGGCCGCTATGAGGGCATAGACCAGCGGGTGGTCGATTGGGCTCGCGGTCATTTCGAGGTGCGAGAACTCTCCCTCGGTGACTATGTGTTGAACGGCGGCGAGGTGGCCGCGCTCGCCATGATTGAGGCGATCGTACGGCTGGTGCCCGGCGTGATCGGTAACCCGGATTCGTTGCTAGAGGAGTCACATGGCGTCTCCACTGACGGTCTGCTGGAGTACCCCAGCTACACCAAGCCTGCCGAATGGCGAGGGTTCCGTGTGCCCGAAGTGCTGCTCTCCGGTAATCATGGTGAAGTGGCAAAGTGGCGCCGGGCGCAATCCGAGGCCCGTACCGCTCAACTGCGCCCAGACCTGATTGGTGATTAACCAACCTACTGTGGCACAATGGCAAGGCTGAACGCGCCTGGCTCCTGCCACAGGGGGTCAACCAGGCGGGGTTGGCTATGGATAAACACCCACGAAGTGACCTGTGGCACTGACGAGGAGAATGATGAACCAGCTCGTCGCCGCTGTGGCGGCCTCCGCGCTCAAGCAAGACATCCCGGCGTTCCGCCCAGGCGATTCCGTGCGTGTCCACGTACGTATCATCGAAGGCAAAAACACCCGCGTGCAGGTGTTCGCCGGCGCGGTGATCTCGCGCACCGGTGCCGGTGCGTCCGAGTCATTCACCGTACGCAAGATCAGTTACGGCATTGGTGTCGAGCGTACCTTCCCGCTGCATTCTCCGATTATCGAGAAGATCGAAGTCGAACGCCGCGGCGACGTGCGTCGCGCCAAGCTGTACTACCTGCGCGGTCTGCGCGGCAAGAAGGCCAAAATCAAAGAGAAGCGCGACAACGTATCTTAGCGATTTCGGCGTGTCCCACCGGATTGGTGGCCTGATCGCCGCTAGAGTTTCGTTTCCGCTGGGGGAGGATTTCTCCTTCCGGTTGTTGTGTCTGCGTGGTTGATAGCCCGTGGCTACGTAGACTAGTTGATGGTTAGTCAACGCAAGTTAGGCGGCAGCGTGAGCAGTGTCCCCGGTATCCCCTACCCTGGGCAGCCGCAGCGTGCTCGCCGGGCGATGCCGGACGGACCACCGACAGATGCGTTGGCAGATTTCAACCCCCCCTCCCAATTGCTACCGCCTTCGGCGCTACCTGCGGTGACCTGGCCGGGTAACCCGTTCGGGTTGGGGGCCATGGCACCGCCTCCGGTGCTGCCACCAGATGGCATAGACCCTGACGAAGGCGAACCCACGGTGATAGTGAGCGGCTACGGTCGCCGCACCGCCTCCGATGTGACTGGGGTGGGAACCGCCCCGGTGCTGCCGACAGAGGCTCCAGAGTACCGTCCATATCGCACCGCGTCCGCCGTGAGCCGGCCCACGCCGTCGCAGCCTTTGGAGCCGCCCAGGCCCAAGACGGAACCTCCGCGACCGAAATCGGAGCCGTCCACGCCAAACTCGGAGAGCCCCAAGACACCGCCTGAAGCCAAACAGGCCGCAAAGCCTGTCAAGCCTGCCGTATCAGACGACATCAAAAAGGACGATATCGAGCCGGATACGGTTGAGGTCGCCGATACCGAGGACAAACCGCGGGCTCGCTGGAAGAGTTGGCTCATCGATATCGGCGTCGTCGTCCTCGGCGCGATGGTGCTTACCAGTGTGCTCCGGCTCTTCGTTTATCAAGCGTTCAACGTACCTACAGGGTCGATGGAACAGACGTTACAGAAGAATGATTCCATCGTCGCCGTGAAACTGCTCGACTTCAACCGGGGCGACATTGTGGTGTTCGAAGACGCCTATGGTTGGTTGAAGGAAGCTCCAGAAGAGCCGGGGCCGATCCGTAGCGCGCTGGAGTTTATCGGGCTGCTGCCGTCCACCACCACACAACACCTGGTGAAACGGGTGATCGGCCTGCCTGGAGACCGGGTGTGGTGCTGTGATGCGAACGGCCTGATGAACGTGAACGGGGTGGCGCTGGATGAGAGTGAGTACCTTTACTCCTATGGCGGCAACGTCGTCGCTCCGTCGAACATCGTCTTCGATATCACCGTGCCCAAAGACACCATTTTCGTGATGGGTGACCACCGTAATGTTTCAGGTGACTCCCGGTTCCATCTCTGTGATGTCTCCGGGGAGGCAGGGGTGCCGCGTGGCATGGCCGCGTTCATCCCTATTGAGAGTGTGGTGGGCAAGGTGGTGGCGATCTCCAGCCCATGGTCGCACATGACATGGTTCTCCACGCCGGAGGCTTTCGCCAACGTGCCCGCGCCCGGGCCACCGCCCGATGCGCCCGTCATCACCAAAATATCGCTGTGTCAGCCGTAGCCGTTGACCGCTACGACTATGAGCGTGCGTTGTGGGGTGCCGGGGTTCGCCACGTCGCCGGAGCCGACGAGGTGGGTCGTGGAGCTTGTGCCGGGCCGTTGGTGGCTGCCGCGGTGATACTGCCGCCTGATGCCGCGACGTTATTGCCGGATGTGGACGATTCCAAGCGGCTCACCCCGCGCGGCCGGGAACGGCTCTGCGAGCGCATCCGTGAATGCGCTGTTGCGGTGGCGTTGGCGGAGATCAGCCCAACCGAATGCGACATGCTCGGGATGCAGCAGGCCGATCTGACAGGGTTACGGCGGGCGCTGTCGTCTCTGGGCGTGCCGCCGGAGCACGCGCTCATTGACGGCTTCGCGGTGAGCGGATTGGCGTGTTCCAGCCAGGCCATCGTCAAAGGTGACACCTTGTCAGCCAGCATCGCCGCCGCGTCCATCATCGCTAAGGTTTGGCGGGATCGGCTGATGGTGGCGCTTGCGGACGAGTATCCGGCGTACGGCTTCGAGAAGCACAAGGGGTATCCGACCGCAGCGCATCAAGCGGCGCTGGAGCGCTATGGGCCATCTCCGATACATCGATTGAGTTACGCGAATGTGGCACGGACTATCCGATAGGTGGCGCGGACGGCGTCGGAATGCCCGCACAGTGAGTAGAGTGGGCACATCATGAGCACAGACGACCTGGAACAGTACGAGAGCAAGCTTGAGCTAGATCTCTATCGGGAGTACCGCGATGTGGTGGGCATATTCAAGTACGCGGTGGAGACGGAACGGCGGTTCTATCTGTGTAATCAGGTTGATCTCATGGTGCGCACCGAGGGCGGTGATGTGTATTACGAGGTGTCGATGGGCGATGCCTGGGTATGGGACATGTACCGTCCGGCGCGCTTCGTGAAAAGCGCTAAGGTGCTGACGTTCCGTGATGTGTCCATTGAGGAGATGCAGCACTCCGAACTGCGGGTGCCGTCGCAGGCGTGATACTGGCCTGCCGAATGTGAATTGAGTCTTGCGCAAGTGGGGTTTACCCTGGGTTGAACCCGTGGTGAATTAGGTCGTCGGGAGTTGGTTCTGTCGCCCCCAGATGCTGCGGTGGTGCGCGGGCGGAAAGTTATCCACAAGGCATATTCGATACAAGTTTGCCTGTGGATAGTGGCCGGTCAGGGGGGTGCGCACACTAGAGATGGCCCCGTGAACAGACTTTTGGGGGCCTGGGGTGAGCAGATTGCGGTGGATCACCTGCTTGGTTTGGGCTGGACGATAGCCGACCGCAACTGGCGCTGCGACGCGGGCGAACTGGACATCGTGGCACTGGAGCCGTTACCGGGTAGGCCGCCCTGTGTCGTCGTGGTGGAAGTGAAGGCGAAGGCCGGAACAAGATACGGCCCTCCGCTGGAGGCAATCACCCATCGGAAGCTCAATCGGCTGCGTGCGCTGGCGGTACGTTGGGTGCGGGAGCATCCCGGCGTCGGGCTGGGGCTGCGTCTTGATGCTGTCGGGGTGCTGAAATCGCCGGGGTGTGCGCCGCGGCTTACCCATGTCAGGGGCGCGTCATGAGTACGGCAGCCGCGTGGTCGGTGGCGCTGACTGGGCTGGACGGCACCATGGTGGAGGTCGAGGCGTCCATCACATCGGGGTTGCCATGCACGGTGCTGGTGGGGCTGCCGGATACGGCGCTGAATGAGTCTCGGGATCGTTGCCGGGCGGCGGCGTCCAGCTTGGGGGTGGGATGGCCTACCGAGCGGCTCACCATCAACCTCACTCCGGCGTCGTTGCCGAAGGCCGGGAGTCATTACGATCTCGCCATTATGGCGGCGGTACTGTGCGCTGCGGGCAAGGTGCCGTCTCAGGTGGCCAGTCGGGCGGTGCTCATCGGCGAGATTGGCCTAGATGGTCGGGTGCGACGGGTCAACGGGGTATTGCCGGCGGTGCTGGCCGCTAGACGTGCCGGTCGGTCATTGGTGATTGTGCCGATGATTCAGGTGGCGGAGGCGCGACTGGTGACCGACGTTGAGGTGTGGGGCGTCGGGTCGTTGGCCGACCTGATGGAGGCGCTGCATGGGCGTCCACCTGAGATCGTGCCGGTGCCCGGCGCGGTCACGGCATCGTCCGAACCCGCGCGACGGCTCGACTTGGCGGACGTAACCGGGCAACCCGAGGGGCGTTGGGCGTTGGAAGTGGCCGCGGCGGGCGGGCACCATCTGTTTTTCCAGGGGCCACCCGGAGTTGGTAAGACGATGCTGGCTGAGCGGCTGCCGACGCTACTGCCGCCGCTCACCCAGGACGAGGCGCTACAAGTGTCGGCGCTGCACTCGTTGGCCGGGGAACCACTGGGTGAATTGATAACAGTGCCGCCGTATTTTGCTCCACACCACAACGCCACCGTGGCGGCGATGGTAGGCGGTGGCTCACGGTTGGCGAAACCAGGCGCGATTTCGTTGGCGCATCGTGGGGTGTTGTTCCTCGACGAGGTTCCGGAGTTCTCCACTCGTGTAATTGAGAGCCTACGTACCCCGTTGGAATCGGGGTGGGTGAGTGTGGCGCGGGCACAGGGCATGGTGCGGTATCCGGCCCGATTCCAGTTGGTGCTGGGGGCTAATCCCTGCCCGTGTGGCAGGTATGGGGCGACGGTAGGGCGCTCGGGTGTGGGGTGTCGCTGCCAGCCGATGCAGCTACGGCGTTACAACGAGCGGATATCCGCGCCGATGCTGGATCGGGTTGACATACATCAGCGCCTCGACGCTCCTCGTCGGGCGTTCGCCGGTGTCACCGAGGAGCATCCGGAAAGTAGCGCTCAGGTGGCGGCTCGGGTGGCTGAGGCGCGCGAGCGGCAGCGGCATCGACTGGCGGGCACCGGGTGGCTGCTGAACGCCGAAGTGCCAGGGTATTACCTACGGCGGGCGCTGCCACCACAAGGCGGGCGACAATTGCTGGAGACAGCATTGGCGCAGGGGCGGGTGAGTGCGCGAGGCGTTGACAAGGTGATTCGGTTGGCGTGGACGTTGGCGGATTTGGAAGGTATGGCGGCGGTTGGTGCCGATCAGGTGGCGGCGGCGCTGTCGCTGAACCGAGCGGAGTGGCAGGTGGCAGCGCTATGAGCGAATGGAACGATGAGCGGCTGGTGCGGGCAGCGTTGTCACAGGTATGTGGGCCGGGCACGCCGCGTCTGGCTCGTATGGTGGCAGAGCATGGCGTTGAAGAAGTCTGGTGTCGGGTACGGGCTGGAGAAGGTGAACCTGGGTGGTCGTTGCGGGCTGCGATGTGCGAGCCGGAACGTATCGCCGCGCAGGCGGAGCAGCACGGCATCCGCTTCGTGATACCGGGGGATGCCGAATGGCCGTCGGAGTTGGGAGTGTTGGAAACGCCGCAAGCCACCGTCGCGGGGATGGGTGGTCTGCCCGTCGGGCTGTGGGCGCTTGGCCCGGCGTCGCTGGCCGATGTCGGACGGCGTGGGGTGGCTATCGTGGGAGCGAGGGCCGCCACTCGCTACGGCGAACTGGTGGCGCAAGAACTCGCCGCTGAGCTTCACGGGTTCACCGTGGTGTCGGGTGGGGCGTACGGCATCGACTCCGCGGCGCATCGTGGCGCCATGGAGGTTGGTGGGGCAACGCTTGGGGTGTACGCCCAGGGGCTTGATCTGGTGTATCCGCAGGGCAACTGGCGGATGTACCAGCGGCTATGTGCTGAGCATGTGGTGGTGTCGGAGGCCCCGCCTGGCGTGCCGCCCACGAAACATGCCTTTTTGGCCCGCAATCGACTGATCGCGGCATTGGCGCGCGGTAGCATCGTCGTCGAGGCGGCGATACGCAGCGGTGCCCGTAACACCGCCAACTGGGCCGGTCTCATGGGGCGGGTGGTGATGGCGGTGCCCGGGCCGGTGACATCTGCCGCATCCGTAACCCCTAACCGGCTGATTCGTGACGGCGAGGCTGCGCTGGTATCCAGCGCCGAGGATGTGTTGGCGCTACTCGCCGATCTTGGCACGGTGGGGGAGACGCCGTCATGCGCCGCCCCGCAGCCTTTCGATCTGCTCACCCCAGAACAGCAAGCCGTACACGAGGCGTTGCCGGTACGCGGTGGGCGCACTGTTGCCGAACTAGCGCCACTTTCGGGGTTATCGATGCCGAAGCTCCACTCCGCGTTGGTGGCGTTGGAACTGCTCGGTTTGGCACAACAGGTAGCTGACGGGTGGCGTCTGGTGCGGCAAGTTGCGGCTCCGGGTAAGGTCAGGTGATGCCCCTGGCTGTAAGCGGTATGGGTTGGGCTTGCATGAGGCGTGAAGAGTTCCCATCAAAGGGGTGCCCCGTGTTTTATGACTGCGCGGAGAGCAGCGGGTCGCAGTCGTTGATGGCGTAGGCGGCGGCGGCGGCATCAATTCGGTTCGGTTCACCAGTCACGCCGTTCAGATGCCTAGGTTTTGCTGTCGCATCCGTCCTTCGGAACCGGGGTGAGTGTATGTCCAGTGTCGGGTTGCTTGATTTCACCGGCGCGATTCGCGGTAAATATGAC
>JAIRRM010000130.1 GCA_031255975.1 Propionibacteriaceae bacterium
TTGGCGGGGGTGATGGGGGGTCTCACCACCGAACTTGACCCCGGTAAAACCACCGAGGTGCTTATCGAAGCCGCGCAGTTCGACCCGGTCACCCTGGGGCGTACGTATCGCCGGTTGGCGTTGGCCAGCGAGGCGTCGCGGCGCTTCGAGCGGGGCGTTGATCTGAACTTGGGTTTCGCCGCCGCCATGCGTTGCGCCGAACTGTTGCGGGATTTGGCTGGCGGGACGATTGATCCGGGCTACACCGTGGCCGGGGCGGTGGCCCCGATGCCGACACAAACTTTCCCGGCAGATTTAGCGTCGCGCATTCTCGGAGTGGACGTGCCCGTCGCCAAAGTAGTGGACATTCTTACCGCGTCCGGTGTGGCGGTCGTCACCTCACAAGCCACTGGTGGAGCCGCCCCCGCTGTGGCCGAATTGTCCCCGATGCTGCTCAGTTGCACTCCGCCGACCTGGCGGCGTGACCTGATGGATAGCTATGACTATGTGGAGGAGATCGGGCAGAAGATCGGTTACGACGCCATCCCCACGGTAGTGCCACAGGCCAGCGCCGGGCTGGGGTTGACCAAGGCGCAACAGTTACGGCGCAAGGTGGCGCACGCCGTGGCCACCGCCGGGTTCACCGAGGTGCTGACACTGCCGTTCATCGGGTTGGACGAATTGGCGCGACTCGGTATCGATTCCGGTGATGTGCGCCGGAAGGCCGTCCGGCTCGCCAACCCGCTCTCCGAGGAGCAGGCGTATCTACGTACCACGTTGCTCACCGGGTTGGTCGCCGCCGCAAATCGCAACACTTCCCGCTCGTTCACCGACCTGGCGCTGTTCGAGTCCGGTACGGTGTTCTGGGATACCGCACCCGACCCGGCTCCGTTGCCGGGGGTGGCGGGAAGACCATCAGATGTCGAAATAGCCGAACTGTACGCTTCGCTGCCCACCCAGCCACGCATGTTGGCCGCGTTGCTAACCGGCGATTGGGAGCCCGCTTCCTGGCGGGGGCCGGCCCTGCCCGCCGACTGGACTCATGCGGTGCGTTTCGCCGAAGTAGCCGCCGACGCGCTTGGCATCACGCTGATACGCCGCGCCGTCCACATCGCGCCGTGGCATCCAGGCCGCTGTGCCGAGTTGGGAGTGTTCGCCTCGGATGGCGAGTTCATCACGCTCGGCTACGCCGGGGAACTGCATCCTGACGTGACTCGGGCCGCCGGGCTGCCCGGTGGTGCGTTCGCCGTGGAGTTGAACCTGGACGAACTGGTGGCCGCCGCTCCTATCGATAGCGAAGTACAGCCGTTGTCACAGTTCCCGCTCACCAAACAGGATGTGGCGCTCATCGTGGCCACGGATGTGCCCGCGGCGGCTGTGACGGCGGCGCTCACCGTCGGTGCTGGCGATTTGCTGGAATCCATCGCGTTGTTCGATGTGTACACCGGTGCGCAACTGGGGGAGGGTAAAAAGAGCCTGGCGTACAACCTCAGGTTCCGTCACCCGGAACGTACCCTCACCGAAGCTGAGGCGACTGCTGCCAGGGATGCCGCCGTGGCTGCCGCCCATGCTGCCACCGGGGCGGTGCTGCGAGGATAATCCTTTACACTGTTCAGCATGGCCGACAGGACTGGTATCGCTGCGCAGGCGCTCCGGCTGCTGGATGAGCGGGGGCTGTCTGGAGTTTCGATGCGGCATGTCGCGGACGCGGTGGGGGTGAAGGCCAGCGCTATCTACTGGCATTATCCGAACAAGGCGGCGTTGCTGGCAGCCGTATCCGATGCCATCATCGCGCAGTTGCCACCATTGCCTGAAGCTGGTTGGGGCATCGCGGTGCGCGTTTGGATGGAGCAGTTCCGGGCCACGTTGCTCACGCACACCGATTCCGCCGAACTGGTGAGCGCGGCCTTGGCCTCCGGGTTGACCACCGTCGATCCGGCGGCGTCCGCCCGAGCCTTATTGCAGGCCGAGGGGTGGAGCGAACTGGACGCCGCCTGGTCTGCCGCCGCCATGGTGCGATTCGTACTGGGGCACGTCGCCGAGGAACAGGCACGGCAGCGGCTCATCGTTGAGGGTGTGTTGCCCGCCGACGCCGTGGCGCTGGATGAGCCTGCCTTCAACCACGGAGTGCGACTGCTGCTGGCGGGCACCGCCAACGTATTGCCATGAAAATCTGTGGGTGTGGCATAACTAAGCGTCGAATTGGCAATTATCAAGTTGGTAAATGCCAAGTTGGTATTTGGTAAGCTGAATGCGCCGGATGGTACGGCGCTTGCCGTCGCGTTCGTAAAGGAGGTCGCTACATGGAGGCGCCGTTCAGTTTTGGCAGGGTCTCCCCTCCCATCGACTTCTGCGACCGAGAAGCGGAACGCGGTGTGTTGGCGCGCAATTTCATGTCGGGTACGAACACCACGCTCATCTCTCCAAGGCGTTGGGGTAAAACATCTCTGGTGGCCGCCGTGGCACGGGATTTGTCCGCGACCAAGGGGCTTGCCATCTGCCGTATCGACCTGCTCGGGGTTCGAGATGAGGCTGACTGCTATGCCGCGCTGGCCAACGGGGTCATCGCCGCCGTCAACACCGGGTGGGATGGGTTCGTATCGGACGTGAAGCGCTTCCTGTCTCAGTTGCGGCCTCGGATCGCGGTTTCGCCCGACCCGTCGGTGCAGTTGAGTTTCGACCTCGATTGGGAGGAAGTTGGCCGCTCTCCGGCAGACGTCATCGACCTGGCGCAACGCGTTGCCGCAGAACGCAAGCTCAAGCTCGTCGTCTGCGTCGACGAGTTCCAGGCCATCGCCGGGTTCAAGGATTCGCTCGCGTTCCAGCAGGCGTTGCGCGCCCGCTGGCAGCATCATAGCGATGTCACCTACTGCCTGTACGGGTCGAAGCGAAGCATGATGACCACGATGTTCTCCGACCCCGCCTGGCCGTTCTACCGTTTCGGGGAGATCATGGAGTTGCAAAAGATCGCCAACTCCAAGTGGAGCGAGTTCATCGCCAAGCGCTTTGATGACACGGGGAAAGCGATCAGTGTCGAACTGGCGTCGTATCTGGCCGAACTGGTGGACAACCATCCGTACTACGTGCAGCAGTTGGCGCAGCAGACGTGGTATCGCACTGGCCGGGTTTGCGCCAAGCCGGTGATCGACGAGGCGCTTGGTGCCATCGCGGATCAGTTGGGATACTCATTCACTTCGTTGGCAGAGGGTTTGAGTGCTGCCCAGCTCAGGTTGATCCAGGCCGTTCTGAATGGGGCGAACCAGCTCAGTTCCGCCGCGACCATCAAGGAGTATCGCCTCAAGACCGCGGGGAGTGTCGTGGCGATCAAAAAGGCGCTGATCAGCAAAGAAGTGCTTGATGCGGATGCCACCGGGAAGCTGAGCGTCCTTGATCCGGTCTTCGCATATTGGCTGAAGAACCGGTATTTTGCCGCGTCTTAAACCCCGGCAGCATTGCATAAATATGCAGCTAATGGCATAGTTATGCCTATGGGTTATAAGGTCGCCGTGGCCGGTTGTACCGGGTATGTGGGTGGTGAGCTGCTGCGATTGTTGTTGGCGCACCCCGAAGTGGAGATTGGTGCGTTGACGGCGGGGGAGAGCGCTGGCAAAGCGCTGGGGGAGTTCCACCCGAACCTCATCGCATTGTTGGATCGTACGGTGGAGGCCACCAGTGCCGCCACTCTCGCGGCGCACGATGTGGTGTTTTTGGCGCTGCCGCATGGCGCGTCTGGAGCCATCGCCGCCGAACTGCCCCACACCACACTGGTTTTGGATTGCGGGGCGGATCACCGGCTCTCCGCTGCGGCGGCTTGGGAACAGTTCTACGGCACCCCGTACGCGGGGCACTGGCCGTACGGGATGCCGGAACTGCCGGGGCAACGCGACGTGCTCAAAACCACCAAGCGCATCGCGGTACCCGGCTGCTACGTCACCACCGTAACCTTAAGTCTCATGCCTGCGCTTCGGGCTGGGTTGATCGACGGGCATGACATCGTAGTGGCAGCCGCCTCTGGAACCTCCGGGGCCGGAAAAGCGCCAAAAACGCAGTTGCTGGCTTCCGAGATCGCTGGATCGATGGGCGCTTATGGAGTGGGGGGCACCCATCGGCATATTCCGGAGATTTTGCAGAACCTCACCGCCATCGGCGCGAAACAGCCCACGCTCAGTTTCACCCCGATGCTGGCCCCGATGAGCCGCGGCATCCTCGCCGTATGTACCGCGCCGGTAGCCCCGTCTGTCACCGATGCCGAGGTACGGGACGCTTACCATGCGGGCTACGACAGCGAACCGTTCGCTCACCTTTGCGCTCCAGGGGTATGGCCCAACAGCAAGTGGGTGCAGGGCAGCAACGGGTTCTTGGTACAGGCCACCGTGGACGTGGCAGCGGGACGGCTGGTGGCCGTCGGCGTGCTGGACAATCTCACCAAAGGTACCGCCGGGCAGGCGATCCAGGCCATGAACTTGGCGCTAGGACTACCTGAAACCACTGGCCTCAGCACGATTGGAGTGACGCCGTGAGCGTGACATATCCCGCCGGGTTCACCGCCGCCGCCACCCAGGCTGGACAGAAGAGCAGTGGTGCCGCCGATCTGGCCATCGTGGTGAACACCGGCCCGGCACCTGCCGCTGCCGGGGTGTTCACCCCCAACCGCTTTTGCGCCGCACCGGTGCGGTGGAGCCGGGAAGTGTTGGCGCTCGGAGGTACCCCCAAGGTGGTGGTGTTCAACGCCGGTGGTGCCAACGCTTGCACCGGAGACGCTGGCTACGCCGACACCGAAGCCACCGCTAGAGAAGCCGCCGCGTGTCTGGGATTGACTCCCACCGAAGTGCTGGTGGGTTCTACCGGTCTCATCGGCAAACGTCTCAACATGACGGGGCTGCTTTTGGGCATCGCGGCGGCCAGCACCGAGCTTGCGGTGGACGGCGGTCAGGCGGCAGCCGAGGCGATCATCACCACTGACACCCACCCCAAGACCACCCAGGCTGAACTGGCCGGTGGCTGGCGGGTCGGCGGCATGGCGAAGGGGGCCGGCATGATCGCCCCCGGCATGGCCACACTGCTGGTGGTGATAACCACCGACGCGGTAACGGACAACGCCACCGCGCAGCGCGCCATCGCACAGGCCGCCGAACTCACCTTCAATCGCATCGACACCGACGGCTGCATGTCGACCAATGACACGCTGTTGCTATTGGCATCTGGGGCGTCTGGGGTGCGGGTCAGCGAAGCCGAACTCACGAATGCCGTGGCCAGAGCTTGCTTTGATCTGGCACAGCAATGCGTCGGAGACGCCGAAGGCGCCTCACACGACATCGCTATCAACGTGGTGAACGCCGCCACCGAGACCGGAGCGCTTGCCGTCGCCCGGGCCGTGGCCCGCTCCAATCTGTTCAAATGCGCCGTATTCGGCAATGATCCGAACTGGGGTCGTATCCTGTCGGCGGCCGGTACGGTACCCGCCGACATCGCCCCGTATGAGCCCACCCAGGTAGATGTCAGCATCAATGGAGTGATGATCTGCCGTGGCGGTGGTATCGGTGAGCCGCGCGAATTGGTGGACATGACGGCTCGTCGCGTCGAGGTAATCATCGATCTGAAGGCCGGTGACCAGGCCGCCACCATCTATACCAATGACCTCACGTATGACTATGTGAAAGAGAACGCCGAGTATCCCACATGATAAGAAGGCACAGCGTGGACGAAGCAACAGCCCGTAACAAAGCGGAGACCCTCATCGAGGCGCTGCCGTGGATGGAGCGTGCCCAGGGCACCCTCATCGTCGTAAAATACGGCGGTAACGCGATGATAAACGATGAACTGAAACAGGCATTCGCCGCAGACATCGCGTTTCTCAGGCTGGCCGGGATGCGCCCGGTGGTGGTACACGGCGGCGGGCCGCAGATCTCCACCATGTTGCGACGCCTTGGCATCGCCTCCGAGTTCCGTGGCGGACTGCGGGTCACCACCCCAGAGGCGGTCGATGTGGTGCGTATGGTGCTGATGGGGCAGGTCAACCGCGAGCTGGTGGGGTTGGTGAACGAGCATGGGCCTTTGGCCGTCGGTCTTTCCGGAGAAGACGCTAACCTGTTCACCGCTGTTCCGCAGCATCTCACCGTCGATGGTGAGGAGGTCAATCTGGGCCTGGTGGGCGAGGTGGCCGAGGTGCACCACGAGGCGGTGTCGGATCTTATCGCCGCCGGACGTATTCCGGTGGTGGCCACCGTCGCGCCGGGGGCCGATGGCCAGATCTACAACGTCAACGCCGATACCGCCGCCGCCGCACTGGCCATCGCGCTGGGTGCCAAACGGCTTGTGATGTTGACGGATGTGGCCGGGCTTTACACCGACTGGCCCAACACCGAAGAAGTGCTGACCAACATCAGCGCCACCGAATTGGAAGCGTTGCTGCCCAATCTGGAATCGGGGATGCGTCCCAAGATGGAAGCCTGCCTGAAAGCGGTGCGCGGCGGTGTCGGCAAGGCTACCGTGTTGGACGGACGGGTGCCGCACTCACTGTTGCTGGAGATATTCACCGATGAGGGTTTGGGCACCCTGGTGCGGGCCGACTGAAGGGGGTTGGAATGGCAACCGATGCCAAAGCGATTGAGGACGCGAGTCTCACCGGTGGTACCGCGGGCCTGATGGAACGCTACGGCGACACCATGATGCACACCTTCAATCCACAACGGGTGTTCGTGCGTGGCGCGGGGTCGCAGTTGTGGGACGCTGACGCTAAGCAGTACACCGATTTTCTTTGCGGGTTGGCGGTGAACGTGTTGGGACACTGTCATCCGGCGGTGCAGGCCGCCGTCGCCGCTCAGTTGGGCACGCTGGACCACATCTCCAACATCTTCGCCTCGCCTACCCAGGTGGCGCTCGCGGAGCGACTGGTACGTATCGTACGCGGGGTCGATGTAGCCGGTGAGTCGGATACCGCCATCCCAGTTGAGGTACGGGTGTTCTTTACCAACTCCGGCGCTGAAGCCAACGAGGCGGCGTTCAAGCTCACCCGGCTCACCGGTCGTACCAAGGTGGTGGCAATGGAGGGCAGTTTCCATGGCCGCACCATGGGGGCCGTCGCCATCACCAGCACCGAAAAATACCGTAAGCCCTTCGAGCCGTTGCCGGGCGAGGTGGTGTTTGTGCCGTACGGCGACGTGGCCGCGCTGGAGCGTGAAGTGGACGCTGACTGCGCCGCCGTGGTGTTAGAACCGGTGCAGGGTGAAAACGGGGTGATACCCGCTCCGGACGGCTATCTCGCCGCTGCCCGCGAGCTTACCGATCAGGTTGGTGCCCTGCTCTGGGTGGATGAGGTGCAGACCGGGTTGGGGCGCTGTGGCGAATGGCTGGTGAGCATCGCCGACGGGGTGTTGCCAGACATCATCACGGTGGCCAAAGGGCTTGGCAACGGTTTCCCGGTGGGAGCCTGCCTGGCGATAGGTGAGACGGCGAACGCCTTCACCCCCGGCGCGCATGGCACCACGTTCGGCGGCAACCCGGTGGCCGCCGCCGCCGGGCTGGCGGTGCTGGACGTGCTGGAGTGTGAAGGGTTGGTGGCAAAGGCGAATACGCTGGGTGCGTATCTGGTGTCCGCCCTCATGGCCACGAACAACCCGCATATCGTCGCGGTGCGCGGACGCGGCCTGTTGCGCGGCATCGTCTTGGATCAGCCGATAGCGGCCAAACTGCAACTCGCCTTGTTGGACGCGGGTTGGGTGGTGAACGCCCCGCGTGAAACGGTGATCCGTGTCGCCCCGCCGCTTATCACCACCACGGCGGAGCTAGACGCCTTTGTCGCCGTTTTTACCACCGTGCTCGATAGGGTGGTGCTCGAATGAGTCAGCCTTCGCTAGCGCCTGCCGTCGCTCAGCCCGATGTCGCCGCGCCCACGGCACCGGGTCGTCAGGTGCGTCATGCCCGTATCTTGGCGCTTATCCAGAACGAAGAAATATCGTCGCAGGCCGAACTCTCCGATCTGCTGGCCGCTGAAGGCATCACTGTCAGCCAGGGCACCCTGAGCCGCGACCTGTTGGAGGTGGGTGCGGTACGGGTACGCGGCAGCGGCGGACGTCTGGTGTACGCCCCGCTCAACGCCGACGCCATAGACCGCGCCGGGGTGCTAGGAAAACTGGCGAAACTGTGCCCGGAACTGCTGGTGGGTGTGGATGCCTCCGGTAACCTTTGCGTGGTGCGCACTCCACCGGGCGCGGCGCAGTACTTCGCTTCCGCCATCGACCGCGCGGGACTGCCGGAGCTGATCGGCACCATCGCCGGTGACGACACCATCTTGGTGATCGGGCGCGAAGGCATCGCCGGGGCGGTGCTGGCGGATTGGTTCGTGAGCATGGCCCGTACCGGGCGCGCCACCGAGATCGGAGGATGAGGCGATGGAGCAGGGGCATCAGGACGGATTCCTGTGGGGTGGGCGATTTGGTGCCGATCCGGCTCAGGCGATGTTCGCGCTTTCCAAATCGACGCATTTCGATTGGCGGCTGGCCCACTACGACATCGCCGGGTCACGCGCCCACGCCAAGGCGCTGCACCGGGCCGGGCTGTTGAGCGACGCCGAACTGCGCGAGATGGACGCCGCCTTGGTACGTCTCGACGCCGACGTGGCCTCCGGACGGGTGGTGCCGCTCTCCAGTGACGAAGATGTGCATGGCACGTTAGAACGGGTGCTCGCCGAGCGGGTCGGGGCGGAGTTGGGCGGGCGATTACGCGCCGGGCGTAGCCGTAACGATCAGATCGCCACCTTGATGCGCATGTACCTCAGAGACGAGGTGGGTGCGCTGAGCGCCGAGGTGGCGGCGTTGGTTGCAGCACTTGAGGCAAAAGCCGAGGAGTATCTCGGGGCGGTGTTGCCGGGGCGTACCCACATGCAGATCGCCCAGCCGGTGCTGCTCAGCCACCAGCTACTGGCGTATGCCTGGCCGCTGTTACGCGATATTTCTCGCCTGCGCTCGCTGGCTTCCCGGCTCACGGAGTCCCCGTACGGTTCCGCCGCGCTGGCGGGCACCTCGCTGAACCTTGACCCGGTGGCGGTGGCGCGCGATCTTGGGTTCACCGATTCGGTGGCTAACTCCATCGACGGCACCGCCGCCCGCGACCTGACCACCGAGGCGGCGTATGTCTGCGCTCAACTCGGGGTCGATCTTTCCCGGCTGGCAGAAGACATCATCATCTGGACGAGCCAGGAGTTCGGCTATGCGGTGCTGGCGGATCAGTGGTCCACCGGGTCGTCCATCATGCCGCAGAAGAAGAACCCGGACGTGGCGGAACTGGCTCGTGGCAAGGCAGGACGATTGATCGGCAACCTATGTGGCCTGTTGACCACCTGCAAGGGGCTGCCGCTGGCGTACGACCGCGATCTACAGGAAGACAAAGAGCCGCTGTTCGATTCCAACGACAACCTGCATTTGGTGCTACCCGCGATGACCGGCATGGTTGCCACGCTCACCTTCGACACCGCCCGGATGTCCGCGAACGCCGGTTCCGGGTTCTCGCTGGCTACCGACATGGCCGATTGGCTGGTGCGCGTCGGAGTGCCTTTTGCGGAAGCCCACGACATCACTGGCAAGGCAGTGCGGGTCTGCGAGCAGCGGGGCCTGGAGTTGGCTGATCTCACCCCGGCGGAACTCGCCTCCATAGACCCCCGGCTAACTTCCGAGGTGTTGGACGTACTGACGGTGGAGGGTTCGGTGGCCGCCCGAGATGGCCGAGGCGGTACCGCCCCGGTGCGGGTCACGGAGCAGTTAGTCGAACTGCGTCAGGCATTGGCCGAGTTGCGTTGAGCCTTGTCTGCGTCAGGCGTTGGTTGGGCTGCGTCAAGCCTCGTCTGCGTCATTCCGGGCTTGACCCGGAATCCAGTGTCGTCCAAACGCACCTGAGTCAGATCGATTGCGCTTAGTCACGCGTTGCTCGGGTTGCGTCAAGCCTTACCTGCGTCAGGCATTG
>JAIRRM010000002.1 GCA_031255975.1 Propionibacteriaceae bacterium
TGTTCGTCTCGCTGGTGAAAAAGTACGGTGTGGTGCCGAAGTTCGCCATGCCGGAGACGGAATCATCGTCTAACACCGCCGCGATGAACAGCGCCCTCTGCACCTTGCTGCGTCGCGCCGCCGGGAAACTGCGTGCCGCCGTGGCCGCCAGGGCGGATGTCGACGCGCTGCGCCGGGGCTTCGTCGCCGACGTGTACCGGGTGCTGTCCATTCACCTTGGCACCCCGCCCAGCGAGTTTGTGTGGCAGTGGAAGAACAAGGACAAGCAGTTCACCCGGGTTGGCACCATGACGCCCATCGAGTTCGCCGCAAAGTACATCGCCGTCGAACTGGAAGATTACGTGTGCGTGGTGAACGACCCGCGCGCGACTAGCCCGTACGGTGCAACGCTCACCGTCGATCACCTCGGCAATGTGGTGGGAGGCCGTCCCATCCGCTACCTGAACGCCGCAGCCGACGTACTGAAGGGCCTGGTGCATAAGGCGCTGGCAGATGGCCGCGTGGTGTGGTTCGGATGCGACGTAGGTAAGCAGTTTGACCGCGACCACGGGCTATGGGACGCCGCCATCCTCGATTACGAGGGCGTGTACGGGGTGCCGCTCAACATGACCAAAGCGGAACGGATGCAGCTTGGGGTTTCCGCGATGACACACGCCATGGTCATCACCGGCATCGACCTGAACGAAGACGGCACTCCGCGACGTTACCGCGTCGAAAACTCCTGGGGAGATGACCGCTCCGAAAAGGGTTACGACACCATGAACGACTCCTGGTTCGGCGAATACGTATTCGAGTTGGCGGTGCCGAAACATGATCTGCCGGAAGAAATGGTGGCGCAACTCGACCAGGAGCCGATCATATTGCCACTGTGGGACCCGATGGGAGCACTGGCGTAACGCCCCGCGCGGCGAATGTGATCTTGCTGGCGGCGGGCCTAGCCGGAATCATCCCGGCGTCCGTCCGAAATCGCCGATCTGGTTTGTCGCAATCCACACCCCACACTGGCCGGGCTTGTCACAGCCCCATGCTGGCCAGCGCCTCGTCGCTTTAGCTGGGCGGCCCCACGCCCTGCGCCGCTTTGAGCTTGTCACAGTCACAGTTGCGCCCGTCTAACTGGGCTGTTCAAGACAGTGCCCAAGCTTGTCGCAGCCTAGTTGGCTGAGCCCGCCATAGCCTAGGAATTACGGCACCGGGCTGGGCGATTGCCAGGTGGTAGAGCCACGCGACATCCACGACAATTCATAACCCCAACAAGTAACACCCGAAACGTCCTAGGATGGTGCCACTGAGACTTCTCACCATAAGGAGACAACTACATGAGCAGCGATAACACCGGTCAGATCCCTACCCCGCCAGTGCCGCCTCCAGCACCCGACACCACCGCCGCCATCCCGGTGGCCCCGTGGGCTCCCGACCCGACGCTGGCCGGTGCCGCTCCGGTGCCACCCACCCCGTACCAGCAGCCCGGCCAACAGCCTTGGCCGCAGCAGGGTTACCCGCAAGGCGGCTACCCGCCACAGATGTACGGGCAGTTCCCACAGCAGCCCAACCCATCGGCACAGTTCCTAAAAGGCGAGGCGTTCGCCGGGTTCCGCGATGTGAGGAAGACGGCGTTTGGCAGCGAGGGCTTCTGGCCCAATCTGCTGCGCATCATCGGCTGGGTGTATGCGGGCGTGATGTTCATCGTGGTCATGATCACGATGGGACAGAACATCGATAATGACTACACCACCTTTGGCACCATCATCCGGCAACTGCTCACTGGTTTGGTGGACGTGGTGCTGTGGCCAACTATCTGCATGGTGCTCGCCAACATCGCAGAGGACATCGACGCCACCCGCAAGAACAGCGACAAGACGCTGGAAGCCGCCGGAGCGAAAGCCGAGTAGTCGGCAAAACACCTTTCGAGGCATATTGTCGCGGGGCCGCCGAGCCTCCAAGTCGGCGGCCTCGGCGATACCGCGTTCCGTCAGCGGTTGCTGTACCGCGCATACCGGTGCCGGGTGCTGTTCCGGAGTGGACGACGCGATACCTGTGGCTACCGGAAGGACCCGTGGCTACCGGAAAGTGCCGCCGAGCCTACTACTGCGCGGCGACGATTTGGGATGCCCTCAACGCGGAGTTTGCAGCGCCTCAGCTACCGCGTCACGCTCACCGTCGCCGCTGACGCTGCGACCGGTGACCACGTCGAACAGCACCTTCACGTTGGCGGGTAACTCACGAGCCTGGTAGCCACGGTATTCCATGTTGCGAGCGCGCTGCGTGTCAGGCACCCCCACCGTATCAATCTCCAGCAGCCGACAGGCGGTGATGGCGCGCGGCAGGTGGAAATCTTGCGTCACCACGATGAGGCTTTTCACTCGATACACCTCGCGCGCCCGAGAGCAGGAACTGTACGTGTCGTCTCCCTGCGGGTCCAGCACGATACGTCCCGCTGGCACCCCAGCGGAGACCAGCCACGCCTTCATGCCGTCGGGCTCGGAGTAGCCGCCGTCCTGCGTGCCCGAAACGATAATCACCTCGGTTTTGCCAGCGTGATACAACGCGGCAGCCACCTCCAGCCGGGCTTGCAGATACGGGGACGGGCCGTCGTCCCACATCGCCGCTCCCAGCACCAGCGTCACCTGCCGAGCGGGCACCGTCTCGACGGTCTCGATACGCTCGGACGAAAACCCGCGCATCACCAGCCAGGACACTCCCAAAGCCAGCACCACCACGCACACGACGAGGCTCAGCACCCGTTTTACGATCCAGGTGAGGATTTTCTGCACCAGTCCCACCGCCCTAGCCTAGCCGCTATCTCGCCGCCAACCGGTTAGTTAACCGGGTAGGAATCGTCGTCATGGCTGTTCCGGGGGGATTTGGAGCGTAATTCTGCCGCTTGAACCGTACCCACCGAACGTTTCGGTTGGTCAACCGCGCTATAAGGCACACCCACCGGACGTTCCGGGCGGGGACGCTACGAACTACCGCACGGAGCGTAGCTGGCGATACCGCGCGATGAGCGCCTGCGTGGAGGCGTCTTGGGCGGCGATGGCGGCAGCGTCACCGGCGAGTGCTGGAGAGATGGCGAGTGCCAACTTCTTGCCGAGTTCTACGCCCCACTGGTCGAAGCTGTTCACACCCCACACCACGCCCTGCGTGAAGGTGACGTGTTCGTACAGCGCAATGAGTTCGCCGAGCACGCGCGGGGTAAGCGCCGGTGCCAAGATTGAGGTGGACGGGCGGTTACCGGGAAATACCTTGGCGGAAACCAGCCACTCCGGGGTGCCTTCGGCGCGTACCTCGTCTGCTGTTTTGCCAAATGCCAACGCGGCTGATTGCGCCAAAAAGTTGGAGAGGAACAGTTCATGCACGTCCTGGTCGCCGTCGCTTAATGGATGCGCCGGATTGGCCACGGCGATGAAATCGCACGGCACCAACTGAGTGCCCTGGTGGATGAGTTGGTAGAAGGCGTGCTGCCCATTGGTGCCCGGCTCGCCCCAGAACACCTCACCGGTGGCGCTGCTGACCAGGGTGCCGTCCCAACGCACCCGCTTGCCGTTGGATTCCATGGTCAGTTGCTGCAAATAGGCGGGGAAGCGATGCAGATATTGGGCGTACGGCAGCACCGCGTGGGTGGCCGCGTGCAGAAAGTCTACGTACCACACGTTCAGCAACCCCAGCAGCGCGGGCAGGTTGCGCTCCAGTGGGGTGCTGCGGAAATGTTCGTCCATGGCGTGCATCCCGGCCAGCAGATCTCGCCAGTTATCCGGCCCGATGGCGATGACAACCGAGAGGCCAATGGCGGAGTCTACGGAGTAACGCCCCCCTACCCAATCCCAGAAGCCGAAGGCGTTGCTGGGATCGATGCCGAAGGCCGACACCGCCTCCAGGTTGGTGGATACGGCGACGAAGTGACGACTCACGATGGGGGTCGGGTCGGCGATAGCAACGCCACGCGCCGCCAACGCATCCAGCAACCAGCTACGGCAAAGCCGGGCGTTGGTCATGGTTTCCAGCGTGGTGAAGGTCTTGGATGACACGATGAACAGGGTGGTTTCCGGGTCGAGGTCGCGGGTTTTCTCGTAGCAATCGGACGGGTCGATGTTGGAGATGAAGCGGCACTCGATACCTTCTTTACGTAGCGGTGCCAGTGCCTCGTAGACCATCACTGGGCCGAGGTCGGAGCCACCGATACCGATATTCACCACGGTACGGATCGGCTTGCCAGTACCGCCACGCCACACGCCGGAGCGCACCTCCGCTGCGAAGGTACACACCCGATTGAGCACTTCGTGTACTTGGGCTACCAAATCCACACCGTCCACCAGCAGCGTCTCGGTGGCTGGCTTGCGTAGTGCGGTGTGTAGCACGGCACGATGCTCTGTAACGTTGACTCGCTCACCCGCAAACATGGCATCACGGCGGGATTCCAGCCCTACCTGTTCGCCCAAGGCGATCAAAGCCGTCAGTACCTCGTAAGTGATGAGGTTTTTGGAGAGGTCAGCTGACAGTTCGGCGGCGTGATATGT
>JAIRRM010000004.1 GCA_031255975.1 Propionibacteriaceae bacterium
AACACTCCACATCCAGCAGGCAGAGGTGGTTATCGGTGCCGTCCGTCACCAGTTTTACCCCGCGTTTCATCAGCCCCTCGGCCAGCGCCTTGGCGTTGTTGGCGATTGCGTGGGCATACGTTACGAACTCCGGTTGACGCGCCTCGGCGAGGGCAATTGCCTTGGCGGCCATCACATGTCCCAATGGGCCACCGAGCACCATCGGGCAGCCCTTGTCCACGGCTTCGGCGTATTCGCGATCGCACAGCACCAGGCCACCGCGTGGGCCGCGCAAACTCTTGTGAGTGGTGCTGGTGACCACATGTGCCAGCCCGACCGGGTTCTCGTCGCCGGTGAACACCTTGCCAGCGACCAACCCGGCGAAATGCGCCATGTCAGCCAGCAGGGTGGCCCCCACCGAGTCGGCGATCTCGCGCATCTTGGCGAAATCGACACGGCGCGGATATGCGGAGTAGCCCGCCACCAGAATCAATGGCTTGAACTCTTTGGCGGCGGCGGCCAGCGCGGCGTAATCGATACGACCACTGACCGGATCGGTGCCGTACGAACGCTGCTCAAACATCTTGCCGCTGATGTTATGGCGGAACCCGTGGGTGAGATGCCCACCGGCGTCCAGTGCCATGCCCATCACCCGCTGATTGCCGAGTTGATGCCGTAGCTGCGCCCAATCATCCTCGGTGAGGTCGTTCACCGTCTTCGCGCCCAACTCCTGCAAGGCGGGCGTCTCAATGCGATGGTTGAGGATCGCCCAGTAGGCAACCAGGTTGGCGTCAATGCCGGAGTGCGGCTGCACATAGGCGTGGTCGGCACCAAACAGTGCTTTGGCATGTTCGGCGGCGATCTCCTCGGCGGCGTCCACATTGCGGCAACCGGCGTAGAAACGATGACCGATGGTGCCCTCGGCGTATTTGTCGCTGAGCCAGTTGCCCATGGTGAGCAAGGTGGTGAGGCTGGCGTAGTTCTCGGAGGCGATGAGCTTCAAGCTGTCGCGCTGATCGGTGAGTTCCTGGCGGATGGCGTGGGCGATACGGGGCTCCACGCTCTCGATCATGCCCAGAATGGCGGCGTATGCGGTGTTTGCTGCGGTGGTGTCGGTCACCCAGGTTAGCCTACCTGTCCTGGAGCAGGAGGATGGGCGGCTCGTCGGTGTGTGGTCGGGGCTGTGTGGTATGCGACTCATGCTCTAGTGGCTATCCGAGGGCCGTGTGGCGCATGGCGAAATGTCCGCGTAACAGTGGACGTATTGAGCGCAGTTGCTCGCCCTCACTCTCCTGGGGTCGAAGCCGTGGAGCAATACGGCAATACAATGGTGCGCATGAGCTACGACCCGGCGGTAGAACTCGCCCGACTGCGCGAGAGCATTGACGCCCGCGACGTGGAACTGGTACGAGTGCTGGCGAGTCGGTTCGAGTTGACCCGCAAGGTGGGGGAACTCAAAGCCCGATACGATTTGCCCGCGAAAGACCCAGCGCGCGAAGCAGAACACTTGGAGCACCTCCGTGGCATCGCCATGGAAGCCCGGTTGGACCCGGAGTTCGTCACCGGCGTCTTCGACGCGGTGATGGCCCAGGTGGTGTTGAATCACCAGCAGTTCCGTTTTTGAACTCGCTAGGTTCGCATACCCACCATTCGTCCATGTAACATAGTTCGGGCAGTGCCGCTGCCGACCAGTAATGGCCGGGTGCGTTGCTATACCCACATGCCGCTGGAAGCGGAGTACGTTAGGAGTATGTTGATGACCCGCCGATCTCGTAAAGGGCTTGCTACCGGGGCGCTCGTGATGGCGCTAGGGCTCGGTGGCTTCGTGGTGATACCGCAGGCGCAGGCCGCGCCAATCACGGTGAACTCTTGTACCGACCTGGTCGTCACCCTCAGTGCCGCCGATACCGGTTCGAGGCGTGATCTCGTGCTCGACCAAAACTTTGCCGACGAGGTCAGCGCGGCACCGTGTACGGCGCTGTACGCGGGCACCGATGACGTGGTGATCGACGGTTCCGGCGTGGTGCTCAACTATCCCAACGGCGGGTACGCTCTCGACCTCGCCAGTAGTTCCTCCGGCACTCTTACGCTACAAGGTTTCACGGTAACCGGTAAGCCGGATGTCGTACAGGTTGGCATGGGTGCCGTCAACTTGGGTGATGGCAAGTGGCAGGTGCTGGATTCCACCTTCACCGATATCGCTGGCATCGCGCTCAAAGTCGTCGGCGCTGGCGATATCACTATCAGCAACTCGATCTTCTCCGATAACGCCGAAGGCGGTTCAGGTGGTGTGGCACGCGCGCTCTGGATTCAGGGTGCCATGTCGTCCGTCATCGTCCGCAGTACCTTCAGCGCTAACACCGCCGGGGCGGTGGAGTACCAACACACCCGTGGCACTTCCGCCACCGACAAGGTGACGCACTTGGTAGATCACTCCAACTTCACCGGTAATACGCTCACCTACTCCGGGCCCGTCAACGACGGCTGTGGTTTTGATGCGGTACAGCGCGGTGCCGCTTTGCATCTGCAATGTGCGTCCAACGTTGAGTTGAAGGTGAGTTATTCGGTGTTCTCCGGCAACAGGGCTGTCAGTACGCTTTCGGGCAGTCGCGCCAACAGTCGGGTGGATGGCGGTGCTATCGCGGTGAACTCCGGCAGTAGCGCAAACGTCGAAAACATCGAGGTACTGATCCAGGATTCGTTCTTCCACCAGAACTTCGCGCAGGATGACGGCGGTGCGATCCTGATCGAAGGCGCTTTGAACGTCACTCGGATCAAGAGCCAAATCGTGAACTCCACATTCGTCGAGAACTCAGTAGCCGGGGCGCAGTATGGTGCCGCTATATTTTGGATCACCGACGGCGCGGGTGGTGCCGTGAACTACTACGGCATGACCGAATCCGAGATCACCCACAGCATGTTCTACGGCAACAGCATCAGCGGCACACTGGTTGGTACCGGTACCAGTTTTGGTTCTGTGGGCGGCGGCGGTGCCGTGGCGGTTGAAACCGCAGAATGGATCGCCGATTCTAGCGCGCTGCCACCGGTTCCGGTGCTCTCAAACAACATCTTCATCGCCAACACGGTTGCAAATGTCGCCCTGCAGAGCGCCATCAATTCGATCAATGTGGTTACTGGTAATGCGCTGGGGAACGCCCACGAACGTGTCAACACCGGCAACGTATTTGTGATGCCAGCGACAGATGCCGACATCCAGGGTGCCACCGGGCCGGCGTTCGGATAGTGATCCCGTACGAACCCTCGGGTGTCACGGCGCACGCTGGCCACATAATACGGGCCCGAGCCGTCGCGGTAGATCTCATCGGTGCGTGGGCTGATCATATAGACCTTGAGATCGGCCTCAGCGCCGCTGGC
>JAIRRM010000011.1 GCA_031255975.1 Propionibacteriaceae bacterium
CCCAGCGGCATACTCGGCTAGCAATTCGGAAACCCGATCTTGGGGTAGCCGGGTTTGAGAAATCTTCAAATTTCTGACGTTCGGACCCCGAAAATCAGTGATCTGAGGCACCCCAGAACGCCGTAACTCACCCCTCAACATCCGCAACCTGCTCCTGACAAGCACATTCAGCGAAGTACCCAGGTTTGAGAAATGCCTACGAAGCTCCACAAGTATCGGGTGTGAGGCGTGCGGAGTGCGCCGGGCCGCTGGGAGGAGCCCCGATAGAGTTCCGGGTAGGCCTCCTCAAACCCAGTTACGTCCGCAGGTCATCCAGGTCATCGGGAAATCTTTAGAATCTTTTGTTACCTTTTCCCGGTGTCGCAGCATTTCTACATGGAAGGATCGCACCAAGGGGGTTCTATGCGAACGGCGACAGCACAGGCGCTGAGTCTTAAGGCTGATGCTGACGCGACCCGAGGGCTGTCCGACCAAGACCTGGATCTGATAGACGATCCCGCTACCCCTCAGGTGATCGCTCGCTATCGGGACATGGTCTACCGCATCGCTCTCACGCATACCCGCTGCGTAGGCGATGCGGATGATGTATTCCAGGAGGTATTCCTGGCGTACCACCGGCGGCAACCCGAGTTCAGCACCGAAGGGCGACTCAAAGCGTGGCTCATCACAACGGCGTTGAACTGTGCGAAGCATCAGGCGTCTACCTCATGGCGTACCAGGGTGGTTCCGCTGCGCCCCGAAGACGCTGAGCGGGTGGCTCCGGTGGTGTTCTCTTTCCGTAGTGAGATGCAGGATGCGGTGTTCCGGGCACTTGGCGAATTGCCTGAGCAGTATCGCAGTGTGTTGCACCTGTTCTATTTCGATGACCTGTCGGTGGCGCAGATCGCGCAACTGCTGGGGCTCGCCGAGGGGGCTGTGAAGATGCGGTTGTCGCGGGGCCGCGACATGATGCGTAGCACGATGCTGGGAGGCATGTTCGATGACTAACGATGCGACCAAAGACATTTTCGCCGATATGGCGAACCAGATGAAACCAGGCGATGAGTTGCTGGCGGCGCTTGATGCGCGCGTCAACGCGGCTTGGCAGCCTCCGAATGCGGTGGACGGCAAACGGTCGGGGCGTTCGCCGGCGTGGCGGGGGCGATTGCTGGCCGGATTGCTGGCGGCGGCCTGTGTGGTCGGGTTGGCGGTCGCCAATTTGGCCAAGGGCGGGGCAGTGCCTGGCGGGTGGGTACCTTTTCTGCCGACCAGGTTCGTCGAACGGGTTGCCTCGGACTACGGCGATCTATACCAGACGATGCGGACGCTGCTCAACGCCGGGTTCTATGGTGGCAGAGACACCGCCGTCGTGTCTGCCGACTCGGCACCTGTGGCGGGGGCACCAGAGGCGCTGACTCATGACGTCACCGGCACCAATGTTCAAGTGGCTGGTATTGATGAACCCGACATTGTGAAGACCAATGGCGAGCAGATTTACATTCTTAGCGACACCGAAGTGGTGGTGTTACTCGCAGACGGTGCCGCCACTCGTGAGGTGTCGCGCTTCTCGTGGCCTGGTGTTACCGGCAGCGGAACCCCAGGCGGCGGCGTGATGGCCAACGAGATGATGCTTCATGGCGACACACTGGCGCTGCTGACGCTGCGCTGTGGCGCGGTGGAGGGCGCTACCACGGGCATGGGTCGTGGCGATGACTATGCCATGCCTGCTAACACCTGCTACACCGAGGCATTGCTTTACGACGTGAGCGACCCCACCGCGCCACGACTCGTTACCACACTGGGGCAGAGCGGCTGGTTGCAGGGGGCCAGATTGCAAAATGGCGTGCTGTACCTGGTGAGCAATTACAGCGTGTTCACCGATGCCGTTGAGATCTCGCCCGACATTCCGGAGACCTTCGCACCAGTGCTCACCGACGACGGTGCCGCCAGCGCGATGGAACCGTCCGACATTGTGATCTGCCCCGCTCCCAGCGCCCCCAATTATGCGGTCATCAGTTCTATCAACATGACGACCAGGGAGCGCATCGATCAACAATCGGTGCTCGGTGCGGCCGATACCAGCTATATGAGCGCTGACAATCTCTATCTCGCGGGAGTGACGTACGGCATGGTGGCGTTAGACCAACTCGGCAGCGATGCCACGGTTATGCCAGAGCCGACTTTAGTTCCGGATGACGTCGACGTGTCGAAACCGATTGCCCCCACTGCGGACGACACCGGCAAATCCGATACCGTTGTCGCTACCCCGGCCCCGGATGATCCGGGTGACACGAGCGCCGTCCCGCCGTCGATTCCCCCCGATGTCGAGGTGATTGAGCCGCTTCCGTATGACGTGGTGCCCTCCACCCCAGACACCAACCTGGTGCGTATCGCCCTCACCGACGGCACTCTCAACGTGGCCGCCAACGGCACCGTTCCCGGCTGGGTGATAGGGCAGTTCGCCCTTGACGAGTATCGCGGTAATCTTCGGGTGGCAGTCTCCACCAATGGCAAAGACTGGGCGCTCAATGCGGCGCTATATGTGCTGAACCCTAATCTGGAGATCATCGGTCGTATCGAATCCCTTATCACCGACGAATCGGTACAGTCGGTGCGGTTCATGGGCGAGATCGGCTACGTGGTGACCTTCCGTCAGACCGATCCGCTGTTCGCCATTGATCTGTCCGATCCGAGCGCTCCCACTGTGATGAGCACACTGCATCTGCCGGGGTTCAGTTCGTATCTGCACCCGTGGGGTACTGATCGGTTGCTGGGGCTCGGATTCCAGGGTGATGAGAATGGCCTCATCGGGGGCATAAAACTGGCTGTGTTCGATGTGTCTGACCTGTACGCCGTATTCGAGAGTCAAGCTCTGGCCCTTGAATACGATTACTCAGAGGCGCAGTACGATCACCACGCCGTGCTGGCGGATGAGCGGTTGGGGCTGGTCGCTTTCCCAGTGACGAGCTACAGCAACATGGAAGATGGTGACAAGTTCAACTCCATCAACGAATACGCCGTGTACCGCGACTCCGGCGTTTTCGAGCTGGCCACCACCATACGGCTGGCGGGGGATGCGTACCGCGTGCGCGGGATGCTGATTGACGGGGTGTTGTACGTATACGACGGTTCCGCCGTCCGGGTGTGCGACACCGCCGATTTCGACCTGTTAACCGAGGTGCCGGTGCGCTGACTCGGCTGGCT
>JAIRRM010000116.1 GCA_031255975.1 Propionibacteriaceae bacterium
CGACATCGTGATCGCCAGCGTCCCGCTCGATGTGCTCTCCACAACCCCCGATCCACTCGGGGGAATCACACCCTCACACGTCCACCCACTGATCGTAGCACTCGCTTCCCCGCTCACCAAGATCATCGCCGACGCGGTGGCCGAAGGTTTGGTAGCCCGCACCACCGGCCCCGTCGAGGAGGTGGAACCGCTGGCCGACTGGGAGAAGGAACTGTTGGCCGTAGCGGAGCCCTCGGCCCCGGTGGCAGCCACGGACGAGGCTCCGGTCGAATCGGAACCTGAACCGGAACCGGAACCGGTGGCAGAACCCGTCGCCGCGCAGACCACCCCGGTCGATGAAACCGCCGCGCCCGAAACCTCCGAGCCTGAAGCCGCCGAAGCGGCAACTCCCGAAACCGCCGAAGCAGCCCCCGAGGCAGCCGAAGCCGCCGAGTGAGCAACCCAGAAGAACCTCAACTGAAAACGTATGTAAGGACAACACCATGGCAATCACCGCTGCAGATGTGAAGGCGCTGCGCGACAAGACCGGCGTAGGCATGATGGATGCCAAGAAGGCCCTTGAAGAGGCCGCTGGCGACGTTGAGCGCGCTATTGAGATCCTGCGGGTCACCGGCGCCGCCAAAGCAGCCAAGCGCAATGACCGCGAGGCCAAGAACGGTATCGTAGCCAGCTACGGCCACGCGCTCATCTACCTGGCCACGGAGACCGACTTCGTCGCCAAGAACGCCGAGTTCGTGGCACTCGCCGGCCAGATCGCCCAGGCGGTCGATCAGGCGCACGCAGAGGGCACCGTGGCCGCGAACGCGGTCGTGCTAGAGGGCGGCGTCACCGTCGCTGACACCGTAGCTGCGCTTGTCGCCAAGATCGGCGAGAAGATCGAACTGGCGGAGGTGGCATGGTTCTCGGGCAAGACCGAGGCATACCTGCACCATCGCTCCAAGGATCTCCCGCCGCAGGTCGGCGTGTTGGTCGAGTACGAGGGTGACGACGCCGAGTTCGTACACGCCGTGGCGTTGCAGATCGCGTCCATGTCGCCCATGTACGTGACGCGCGACGAGATCCCTGAGGCGGTGCTGGAGACCGAGCGTCGCATCGCTGGGGAGGCCGCGCGCGAGGAGGGCAAGCCTGAGGCGCTTATCCCGAAGATCGTCGAAGGCCGCATCGCCGCGTTTTACAAGGACGTGGTGCTGGAAGAGCAGGAGAGCCTCTCCGCCGAAAAGCTCACCATCGGCAAGCAGGCAGCCGCGGCCGGGGTGAAGATCACCCGTTTCGTGCGCTTCGCAGCCGCCGCCTGATCCCGATAGCGTTCAGACCAAGGTTTGGCACGTAACCAATTGAGTATCACGCATCCGACATGCGCCATCCCGGTGGTGGCGCATGTCGGATGTCTGGCAGAATCATGGCAAGAAGACGAGCCACGCGGGGGGATGTGACATGGGCGGTTATCGACGGGTTTTGCTAAAACTCTCCGGTGAGGCTTTCGGCGGTGGGGCGCTCGGCGTCGATCCTAAGGTGGTTTCGTCTATCGCCTCCCAAGTGGCGGCGGTCGCCAAATCTGGCACCCAAGTGGCCATCGTCGTCGGCGGCGGCAACTTCTTCCGTGGTTCCGAACTGCAAGCCGGTGGCATGGATCGTGCTCGCGCCGACTACATCGGCATGTTGGGCACCGTGATGAACGCTCTCGCGTTGCAAGACTTCTGTGAGAAGGCAGGGGTGCCCACCCGGGTGCAGACCGCCATCAATATGGGGCAGGTCGCCGAGCCGTACATCCCGTTACGTGCGATCCGCCACTTGGAGAAGGGCCGTATCGTCATCTTCGGTGCCGGCTCCGGTATGCCTTACTTCTCCACCGACACCGTATCGGCGCAACGCGCGTTGGAGATGCAGGCCGAGGTGCTGTTGATGGCCAAGAACGGTGTGGATGGCGTGTACGACTCCGACCCCGACAAGAACCCCGTCGCCAAACGCTACGACGAACTGACGTATGACGATTTCCTAGACCAGAACCTCAAGGTGGCCGATGCCACTGCCGTCGCGCTGGCTCGTGACTTCAAGCTGCCGATGGTGTTCTTCAACCTGGAAGTGCCCGGTAACATCGCCAGAGCTTGCGCTGGTGAGACAATAGGTACCGTGCTCCACGCTTAGCAGCGGCGGCGATGGCGCGCCAGATGTGCGCGAGTACCACCGAACCTGGCTTGTGGGGCGACACGCAAAGTGAAAGAAGGACGAAATGCTAACCGACATCGTCAAGGACGCCGAGTCGAAGATGGCCGGTGCCGTCGATTACGCCAAGCAGGATCTACAGACCATCCGCACCGGGCGGGCGCATCCGGACATGTTCTCCAAGCTGTTGGCGTCGTATTACGGCACGCCGACGCCGCTACAGCAACTGGTGACGTTCCAGAGCCCCGAGGCGCGCACCATGCTCATTACCCCCTACGACCAGAGTGCGCTACAGGCCGTTGAGAAGGCCATTCGTGACTCTGATCTCGGCGTTGCGCCATCCAATGACGGCCACAGTATCCGGGTGGTGCTGCCAGAGCTTACCGAGGAACGCCGCAAAGAGTTCACCAAGCTGGCACGCGCCAAGGCCGAAGAGGGCAAGGTAGCGGTACGCAACATTCGCCGTCACTCTAACGAGCAGGTGAGAAAGCTGGAGAAGGACAAAGAGATCGGCGAAGATGAGGCGAAGCGCGCCGAGAAGCAGTTAGACGATGCCACCAAGAAAGCCATTGATCAGGTGGACGCGCTGCTGAAGGCC
>JAIRRM010000018.1 GCA_031255975.1 Propionibacteriaceae bacterium
GGGTAAGGGGCGCGGATCGCCTCGTCTTGCTCGGCCTGGATGGTGGCTACGATGTCGCGCATATGGGTGCCGCGGGAGCGTTTCAGGGCGGCCATCAGCGCGCCTTCGCCGACGATGGCCAAATCGGTGTCTCCGGAAGCGTCCAGTAGGTCATCCTCGATGCCGGTCACTACGTCGTCCCGGCAGTGCAACACCCGCCGACGTACCACCCCCATCGGATCGGTCTCGGTGGCACGGTAGAACGGCTCGGCGGCGGGGGCGCGCCAGTCGATCACCAGCGGGACATACTCCTCGTCGCGCACCCCGATGCGTCCGATGTAACGGTTTTCGCCATCGCGCATGTCGAGCCTGCCGAACACCAAACCGTCGTGTTCTGCGTCCAACACCGCCAGCCGTCGGGTTGCCTCGAAAGCGAAAGCGTCACGCTCGAACAGCGACGTGCCCATCTCTTCGCGGAGCCAGTCGGTGCGTTCGGAGTGGAACCGGGCGACGCTCTCAGCTTGGATCGCCTTGGCCGATGCGATAGCGGCACCGAGGGCGCGATAGACCACATCGACGTGGGCTTGTTCGCTGGCGAGTTCACGGCGTAGCGTCTCAGCGGCGTCATTGGCGTTCGACAAGATGAATACCCCCGGGTATAAGCATGCGACCGACCAGTCTACAACGCGGACACCGAATGGGGGAGATTTTGTTACGAAGAAGAAGATGCCACCTCGGGGCGGTGCCCGCCAAGGCGGTCGTCGTCATAAGGTGCGGGTGACGCTCAGGTGCCGGTTTGCGCTGTCTCGGCCACCGCCGCCACCCGGAGCACGCCGCGATAGTTTGCGGCCGGGAAGAGTCTGCCGATCTTCGATCGCAGCGGAAGCCCGTACGCCGCTTCGTCTGCTGGCTGGGACTGTCCGCCAGATGCGGTGGCGGGTGGTGGTACCGCAGGCTGCTCGGGCGCTGGAGCGACTGGTTTCGGATCGGGTGCGGGAGTGGCCGGCTCCAGGTCGGATGCCGGAACCTCGACGTTTGGCGGCGGGGGATCCTGCGGTACCGGAGCCGTCGGGTCAAGGATGATGGCACCGCTGTCCTGGTCGAGACGACCGTGCTCGAACACCACCGATATGAGTTCTCCGTCCACGATGGTAGACGACACCGGGCGGCCCAGGCTGCCGCGAGCCGCATGGCCGCGACGATAGCTATCCCAGATTTCGCCGTAGATGGCGTGAGCGCCATACTCTTGCGACCAAAAGATGAGCCCTCGGTTGAAAATCACCACCTTGGTGCCATCGACCGAGCCGTTCTCTTCCCCCCCAATGGGCACACCGAGTCGTTGCGCGTATATCGGATTGGAGTAGTAGAGGGAACCGATGCCACCCGTCACCGAGATGGGCTGGTCTATGGTCACTGGGTCGGCATTGCGCAGGTCATAGTTGTACAACTCGAAACCGGTCATCACGCTGATGAGGGTTTGGGCGTAGGTGGGACTGGTGGCGTACCCCGCGGCCGCGATGGCTTGGGCGAAATCATCTGAGGTAGTCGTCTCGAAAGCGTCGGCGTAACGCTCATTGACCCGAAGGAAGCGACCGTGATCCATAAACGAGTCGGCGACGGTGGCGTAGGTGCGGAATCCGGCGTCCACGCTCACATACTCGCCGTTGAGGTATTCATAAGTGCTGAGGTTCCAGCAGCCATCCTGATATGGGCTGACGACCCGGGTGCATTTGATGCCAAAGTAGTTAAACCCGATCTCGTTCAGCGTGGTGTATCCCCAGCCGGTCTCCACGATTGCCTGGGCGAGGCTCACCGACGTGGGTACGCCGAACTCGCGTTCCTCGGCTTGCGCGAACGGCACGAGCGATTGGATGAACCGCCCGGTACGAGTATTCTCCAACGGTTCGGTGCGAAGCGGCAGGACGGGGAGCGCTGCGACGGATGGAGATTGTTCCGCAAGAGCAGTCGTCGGTGGCAGGGCCAGCAGGCACACCAAAACCAGAGCCGCAGCGGCGGCACGTCTACGCATGTAGTCCTCCGTGGGGATCGGTTACATTCCATCTTGCCGGGTGTTGCCGAATCCCGCCGAAATCTGCCATGACAAGTCTCGACGTAAGGGTTAGGTTCGCCGTGGGCCGGACAACGGCTAGAATCGGACATACCTAGCGAGCCAGTGAACAGGGGAGGTGGCATGGCACTCACCGATGAGGAGCAGCGCCTACTCGACGTGTTGGAGGCCTCGCTGAAATCCGAAGACCCCAAACTTGCCCGCGATTTGGATGCCCCCGAACGAGCAGGGCTGCCCGCCACAGGGCGCTTGGTGGGAGCCGGTGTCGCCGTGGTTGTCGGGGTGCTGCTGCTAATCGCTGGTATGAGCTTCGCATGGTGGCTTTGCGTGGTTGGGTTCCTGGCAATGCTGGTCGGCGTCACCTTCGCGTTGGCGGGTATCGGACGGAAGTAGGCGGCCATGCCCACCGTGTTCTCGCGTATCATCGCCGGTGAGATCCCCGGTCGCTTCGTGTGGGCCGACGAGCACTGTGTGGCGTTTGCCACCATCGAACCCATCACCCCGGGTCACATGCTGGTGGTACCCCGTGTCGAGGTGGCGAAGTTCACTGTCGCTGACGACGAACTGCTGGCCCAGTTGATGAGTGCCGCCAAAGCCGTCGGGCGGGCATGTGAGCTGGCGTTCGACGCGCCGCGAGCGGCGTTGCTCATCGCGGGTTTCGAGATCGACCACCTACATCTGCATGTGTTGCCCGCTTGGGGTGAAACCGAACTGACGTTCGCAAATGCCCGTCCGGCCAGTGGTGCCGAGTTGGATGATGCGTGTGAGCGGGTGCGTACCGCGCTCATCGCACTTGGCCATGGTGCCCAGGTACCGACCTCGCCGCCGGCTGAGCCCTTCGGGCGACGAGGCTTGCGCCGCCGATCCGCCTTCCCTGAATAATTCACCTTCCAGAAATGGTGTTCTGGGCGTTTTGCACCCAGATTTACGCGATAAGTGGCGTGTTATGGCGTGTTATGGTGTGTTATGGCGTATTGTGGAGGTACTGGGAGTGTCGACGGTTTTCAGAAAGGGGGCAGCGCATGTTTCTTGGTACGTTCGCCCTCAAGCTGGACGAGAAAGGACGCTTCTTCCTGCCACCCAAGTTCCGCGATGCCTTCAAGGATGGGTTGGTGGTCACCAGAAGCCAGGATCGTTGCCTGGCGGTGTTCACCACAGGTGCCTTCGAGGCGCGTGCCAAGACCGCGTTGTCGGCCGCCGACACCAGGGCTGCCGCACGCAACTATCAGCGGATGCTCGCCTCCGGGGCCAGCGACGATGTGCCAGATAAGCAGGGTCGGGTGAGCATCCCTCAGATCTTGCGCAACTACGCCTCCCTTGACCGCGACATAGTGGTGAGCGGAGCGCTTGATCGTCTTGAGGTGTGGCAGCCCGAGGCGTTTGAGCGGTACACAACAGAAAACGAACCGAGCTTCGCTAAAGCCGACGAGGTGATCTTCCCTCAGGAGTGAGCGCCGCATTCCCTCAGCGGCCGTTCTGACACGGTGATCGTCGCATCGAGTGCGCGAAGCAGGGGAGTCGGGCAGTACTCGTTACTGCTGGACTCTTCCCGGATCAGCGTGGGGACGCCCCTGGTTTCCCTGGCTCCTCTTCCCCGGCGCCAGGTCGATATGGGGAAATGATCCGGGGAGGGCCCAGAGGGCGCGATTGCTGCCCGACATTGCGTTTAACGCTCGCCACGGAAGGGAGGTGCGAGATGTCTCAGGCCACGGAGCTAGCTTTGGCGGCAGACGGGCGGGTTTTGCACACCCCGGTACTGTGCGAACGCATCGTCGCCCTGCTCTCCCCGGCACTGGCCGACACCGGCGCTCTCCTGGTCGATTGCACCCTCGGCATGGGGGGGCACTCCGCGGCGCTGCTGAGCGCCAACCCCACGGCCAGACTCGTCGGCATCGACCGCGACGCCGCCGCGCTGGAAGTTGCCGCCGCGCATCTCGCCCCGTTTGGAGACCGGGTACGGCTGATACGAGCCGGGTTCGCCGAACTGGAGGAAGTGTTGGCGAGCCTCAAGGTCAGCAAGGTGTCCGCGGTGTTGGCCGACCTCGGGTTGTCTTCGTTGCAAATCGATGACACGGAGCGCGGTTTCGCCTACGCTACCGCGAGCCCGTTGGACATGCGTATGGACACCAGGCAGAGTCTCACCGCCTACGACATCGTGAACACCTGGAGTGAAGCGGAACTCGGTCGCATCTTCGGCGAATACGGCGAGGAACGCTTTGCCACCCGGATCGCCAAAGCGGTGGTGGCTGCCCGTCCGATAGGCGATTCCGCGGAACTCACCGCGACGGTGCGCGCGGCCCTCCCTGCTGCGGTGCGCTACGGTGACGATACCGGTCACCCCGCGAAGCGCGTCGCGCAGGCACTGCGAATCGCGGTGAACGGTGAACTCGACCAACTTGCCACACTGCTCGACGACGACCTGACTCACCTCCAGGTGGGGGGGCGCATGGCGGTGTTGTCATATCACTCGTTAGAAGATCGCATG
>JAIRRM010000188.1 GCA_031255975.1 Propionibacteriaceae bacterium
TCTATTTGGGTTCCAGCGGTCGTGGCAACACTTCAGGTTTTTGGGGTACCAGAACCACGGCTTTTCGCGGGAGGGATCAGGCGATACGGCGGCCCTGTGGTTGGCCGTTGCGGCGAAAAGCAGCGGGGTAGCGTGTGGTTGGCCGTCCGGGATAGGCGTTGAGTCGGCTGTCGATCTGTCGGGGTGGGCATGGCGTCGCGCTAGAATTGGGGACGGTGAGAAGCACACCGGAGCAAAGCCGGAGCCAAGAAGTCGAGGCGCGGTGGAAAGAACAGGTGGGACGTACCTGATTTGGCATCCAGCCGCGGGTCGTGGCAAGATTTACGAGTTGCTTGACCGGGGGTCAGTGTGCCCGCGGACAGCCAGTGCGACGAAACTCAACTCAACAGTTGGGCGGTGAGGTGTGAGCCTCTCGCAACACACCCGACCCCGGGGGTCGAGCAACACCACGCTGACAAGTGCATATACCGCCCAGAATTAGCAGTTCCGTAAGCGGTAGCAGACACGGATCAGTGGCCCAACAGGGCAAAACGAACGATTCGAGTAAGGAAGATCGTGGCGGGACAGAAGATCCGGATCAAGCTGCGGGCGTATGACCATGAGGTCATCGATCAGTCTGCGCACAAGATCGTCGATACCGTTACCCGTACGGGTGCTAAGGTCGCCGGCCCGGTGCCGCTGCCGACCGAGAAGAACGTGTGGTGCGTCATTCGCTCCCCGCACAAGTACAAGGACAGCCGCGAGCACTTCGAGATGCGTACCCACAAGCGGCTCATCGACATCCTCGACCCGTCGCCCAAGACGGTTGACGCGCTGATGCGCCTCGATCTTCCGGCCGGCGTTGACTTCGAGATCAAGGCACTGTGAGGGCTGAGAAATGACCATCGAACACAAAGTGAAGGGTTTGCTGGGCACCAAGCTCGGCATGACCCAGCTCTGGGACGAGAACAATCGCGTCGTCCCGGTGACGGTGATTCAGGCTGGCCCCTGTGTCGTCACCCAGATACGCACCCCCGAGACCGACGGTTACTCCGCCGTGCAACTCGGCTTCGGTGCCATCAAAGCCAAGCACGTCACCAAACCCTCCGCTGGCCACTTCGCCAAGGCAAAAATCACCCCGCGCAAACACCTCGTTGAGATCCGTACCGCGGACGCCTCCGAGTACCAGTTGGGCGATGAGTTGACCGTCGAGACCTTCACAGCTGGCGAGTACGTCGATGTGATCGGCACTACCAAGGGCAAAGGCACCGCCGGCGTGATGAAGCGCCACGGTTTCCATGGTCTGCGTGCCAGCCACGGCGTGCATCGCAAGCACCGCTCGCCCGGTGGTATCGGTGCCTGCGCCACCCCGTCCCGGGTGTTCAAGGGTATGCGTATGGCTGGCCGTATGGGCAACGACCGCAAGACGGTGCAGAACCTCAGCGTTTATTCGGTGGATGCCGAGAACGGCCTGCTGGTCGTGCGCGGTGCGATCCCCGGCAACAACGGTTCGCTGGTGGTCGTGCGCAACGCAGTCAAGAAGGGTGAGGCAGCATGAGCGACACCACCAAGGTCGACGTTCTGAGCATCGACGGCAAAAAGAAGGGCTCTGTCGAGCTACCCGCTGAGTTGTTCGACGCCCAGACGAACATTCCCCTGATTCATCAGGTGGTGACGGCTCAGTTGGCCGCCGCCCGCCAGGGCACCCACTCCACCAAGACCCGGGGCGAAGTCTCCGGCGGTGGCGCGAAGCCGTGGCGTCAGAAAGGCACCGGTCGTGCCCGTCAGGGTTCGCGGCGTGCCCCGCAGTGGAAGGGTGGTGGCGTTGTCCACGGCCCGCAACCGCGCAGCTACGCCCAGAAGACCCCCAAGCGTATGATCGCCGCCGCTCTCGTCGGTGTGCTTTCTGATCGCGCCCGTGAGGGCCTGGTGTTCGTGCTCGACGGCATTGTGAAGGGGGACACACCCTCCACCAGGCAGGCGCAGCAGGCGTTGGCCAACATCGGCACATATCCCAACTATTTGGTGGTGCTCGACCGCGACGACTACGCCGGATGGCTCTCGGTACGCAACCTGCCCGAAGCGCATGTGGTCGCCGTGGATCAACTCAACGCCTATGACGTGATTACCGCTGAGGCGATCGTCTTCACCAAGACGGCGCTGGAGATCTTCATCGCGGGGCCGACCAGTGGCAAGGGCGTGACGGTGGTCGTAAGCGAATCCGAACTCGACGAGTTGGTCGCCGACCTCACCGAAACTGAGGCCGAGGAAGAGCCAGCTAAGGCCGAGACCGAGGAAGCGGCTCCTAAGGCCAAGGCCAAGAAGCCTGCGGCCAAGAAGCCCGCCGAACCGGAGGCCGAGGAGCCGAAGAAGCCTGCCGCCAAGAAGGCCGCCACCAAGAAGGCTGAGACCGAGGAGGAGGCCAAGTGAGCGCCATCCGTATCCCTGATCCGCGCGACATCCTGCTCGCGCCGGTCGCGTCCGAGAAAAGCTACAGCCTGATCGACGAGGGCAAGTACACGTTCATCGTGGCCCCGCAGGCTAACAAAACCGAGATCAAGATCGCTGTGGAGAAAGTCTTCGGTGTCACGGTGCTCTCGGTCAACACCCTGAACCGCGCGGGCAAGACCCGTCGCACCCGCTACGGCATCGGCAAGCGCCCTGACCGTAAGCGTGCGATCGTCACCATCGCCCCTGGCCAGAAGATCGATATCTTCACCGCTCCGGCGGCGTGAGACAAGGGGAGGCGAGAAGTAATGGCAATCCGTAAGTACAAGCCGACCACACCGGGCCGTCGTGGCTCGTCGGTGTCGGACTTCGCCGAGGTGACGCGCTCCACCCCTGAGAAGTCACTGGTGGTGCCGAAGCCGAAAACCGGCGGTCGCAACAACCAGGGTCGTATCACCACCCGCCATATCGGCGGTGGCCACAAGCAGGCCTATCGTCTCATCGATTTCAAGCGGTGGGATAAGGACGGCGTGCCGGCCAAGGTCGCCGAGATCGAGTACGACCCGAACCGCACCGCCCGTATCGCGTTGTTGCACTACGCTGACGGCGAGAAGCGCTACATCATCGCGCCGCTGGGACTCACCCAGGGGATGCAGGTGGTGGCCGGTGAAGGTGCCGATATCAAGCCTGGCAACAACCTGCCGTTGCGTAATATCCCGGTGGGTACCACGGTGCACGCCGTCGAGTTACGCCCCGGTGGTGGTGCCAAGATGGGTCGTTCTGCCGGTGCCGCCATTCAGCTTGTCGCCCGCGAGGGTCGCTACGCCACATTGCGTATGCCGTCCGGTGAGATGCGTCTGGTCGATGTGCGCTGCCGCGCCACCGTCGGAACGGTTGGCAACGCCGAGCAGAGCAACATCAACTGGGGCAAGGCCGGTCGAATGCGCTGGAAGGGCGTCCGTCCGACCGTTCGCGGTGTTGTGATGAACCCTGTCGATCATCCGCATGGCGGTGGCGAGGGTAAAACCTCCGGCGGTCGTCACCCGGTGAGCCCGTGGGGCAAGCCCGAGGGCCGTACCCGTAGCAAGAAGAAGGCCTCCAACAAGATGATCATCCGTCGCCGCAAGAGCGGTAAGAAGCGCTGATAAGGGGAAGTGACGAAACAATGCCACGCAGCCTGAAGAAGGGTCCCTTCGTTGACGACCATCTCACCAAAAAGGTGGACGCCCAGAACGAGGCCGGGACGCACAACGTCATCAAGACCTGGTCACGCCGTTCCATGGTGGTGCCGGACATGCTCGGTCACACCATCGCGGTGCACGATGGCCGTAAGCACGTTCCGGTGTTCATCACCGAAGCGATGATCGGTCACAAGCTCGGTGAGTTCGCCCCGACGCGCACCTACCGCGGCCACGTGAAAGAAGACAAGAAGTCACGTAGGCGCTGAAAGGAACTGGACTAACTCATGAGCAACGAAGAACGGCCGAGCCGTCGCGCCACCCTGCTGGGCGAGCGTCCCGGTTCCTACGCCATCGCGCGCCAGGTACGCATCAGCGCGCTCAAGGTGCGTCGCGTGGTTGATCTGGTACGCGGGATGCCAGCCAAGGATGCCCTCGACGTGCTGCGGTTCGCTCCGCAGGGCGCGTCCGAGCCGGTGTACAAACTGGTGGCTTCCGCCATCGCGAACGGTGAGAACAACGACGGCCTGAACGGCGACGACCTCTACATCTCGCAGATATTTGTGGACGAGGGTATGAGCATGAAGCGCGTCAAGGCCCGCGCCAAGGGGCGTGGCGACCGGATGACGAAGCGTTCCTCACACATCACCGTGGTATTGGAGCCGAAGGGCGCTGAAGCTCCGAAGCCCGCCGCGAAACCCACCAAGGCCGCAAAAGCAAACGAGGCTCCCGAGGCTGCCTCCAAGGGCACCGCCGCGGCGGCTTCCAAGGGAGCGCCGAAGAAAGCTGCGGCGACCAAGGCCGAGAAGCCTGCGGAAAAAGCCGAGAAGCCTGCCGCGAAAGCCAAGAAGCCCGCCGCGTCCAAGGCCGAGAAGGGCGACGAACCGGCTCCCAAGAAGACCACCACCAAGACGGGCGGGAAGTCGCCCGCCGCCACGAAGAGCGAGAAGGAGGCCTAGACACATGGGTCAGAAGATCAACCCCGTTGGCTTCCGCCTCGGCATCACCACCGACCACAAATCGCGTTGGTACGCTGGCCGTGGCAAGTACGCCGAACTGGTGGGTGAAGACAACAAGATTCGCGAGTATCTAGCCAAGACGCTGGAGCGCGCGGGTATCAGCTCGGTCGAGATTGAGCGTCGCTCCGCCCGGGTCACCATCTTCCTGCACGCCGCGCGGCCGGGTATCGTCATCGGCCGCAACGGTGCCGAGGCCGAGAAGGTGCGCGCCGAGTTGGAGAAGCTGACCGGCAAGCAGGTGCAGTTGAACATCCTTGAGGTGAAGAACCCCGAGACCGACGCCCAGTTGGTCGCTCAGGGTGTTGCCGAGCAGCTCGGTGCCCGGGTGGCGTTCCGCCGCGCGATGCGCAAGGCGCAGCAGACGGCGATGCGTGCCGGCGCCCAGGGGATTCGTATCCGCTGCTCGGGTCGTCTCGGTGGTGCCGAGATGAGCCGCGCCGAGGGATACCGCGATGGTCGTGTGCCGCTGCACACACTACGTGCCGACATTGATTACGGTTTCCACGAGGCCAAGACCACTTTCGGTCGTATCGGTGTCAAGGTGTGGATTTACAAGGGTGATGTGGTCGGTACCCGTACCGAGCGCGCCGCCCAAAAGGCTGCCCGCGACGCGGCCCAGGCTGGGCGTGGCCCGGCCCGTGGTCCCCGTCGTGCAAGTGGCGACCGCGCCGGTGCCCCGCGTGGTGGTGCTGCCGGTGGCCGTGGCGGTCGTCGTCCCGAAGGTGCCGCCGCTCCGGCGGAGGCCCCCGCAGAGAACGCAGGTGAGTGAGAATGCTGATCCCACGTCGAGTCAAGCACCGCAAGCAGCACCATCCGTCGCGTGATGGTGCCGCCAAGGGTGGCACGAAGCTCGCTTTCGGCGAGTACGGCATCCAGGCGCTGGAGTCGTCGTATCTGACTAACCGTCAGATCGAGGCGGCCCGTATCGCCATGACCCGTCACATTCGCCGTGGCGGCAAGGTCTGGATCAACGTGTATCCAGACCGTCCGCTCACCAAGAAGCCTGCCGAAACCCGGATGGGCTCTGGCAAGGGCACTACCGAGTGGTGGGTGGCCAACATCAAGCCAGGCCGGGTGCTTTTCGAGCTTTCCGGTGTGGCCGAAGATGTCGCCCGCGAGGCCATGCGACTGGCAATCCACAAGCTGCCCTTCAAGGCACGCTTCATCAAGCGTGAGGCAGGTGAACTCTGATGGCTAAGATCCAAGCCGTTTCCGCCAACGAACTACGCGGGCTCTCCCGCAGAGAACTGAACGATCAGGTCGTGCAACTGAAGGCCGAGTTGTTTGGGCTACGCTTCCAGGCGGCCACCGGCCAGCTTGGGTCGAGTGCCCGGCTGCGCGCGGTGAAGAAAGACATCGCCCGTATCTACACCGTGCTACAGGAGCGCAACCTGGGCATCGTGGTCGATCCCGAGGCAGGAAAGGCTAAGAAATGAGCGAGACTGAAGCCCGCGCCGGGCGCAAGGTGCGCGAAGGTGTTGTCGTGTCCGACAAGATGGACAAGACAGTGGTCGTGCTGGTCGAAGACCGCAAGAAGCATCCGCTGTACGGCAAGGTGATGACCACGTCGAAGCGTTACGCCGCTCATGATGAGGGCAATGAGGCTGGCGTCGGTGACCGCGTACGCATCATGGAGACTCGTCCGCTGTCGGCCACCAAGCGCTGGCGGCTGGTTGAGATCGTCGAGAAGGCCAAGTGAGCCAGGGGAGTACTGAACAATGATCCAGCAGGAGACGCGGCTGAAGGTCGCCGACAACACGGGTGCAAAGGAACTGCTCTGCATCCGCGTGCTCGGTGGTTCCAAGCGCCGCTACGCCGGCCTCGGCGACACCATCGTGTGCACGGTCAAGGATGCCATCCCCGGCGGCAACGTCAAGAAAGGCGATGTCGTCAAGGCGGTCGTGGTGCGTACCACCAAAGAGCATCGCCGCCAGGACGGCTCGTACATCAAGTTCGACGACAACGCAGCCGTCATCGTAAAGACAGACGGTGAGCCGCGTGGTACCCGTATTTTCGGGCCGGTGGCTCGTGAGTTGCGCGAGAAGCGCTACATGCGCATCGTCTCGCTCGCCCCGGAGGTGATCTGAGCCATGGCGAAGTTCCATGTGAAGAAGGGTGACCGCGTGAAGGTCATCGCAGGAGACGACCGCGGTGTCATCGGTGAGGTCATCGCCGTTTACCCCGAGTCTGGTCGCGTGAAGGTGCAGGGCGTGAACATCGTCCGGAAGCACGTCGCCGACCGTTACGATCCGCGTACCGGCCAGCAGGTCAAAGGCGGCATGGTGAGTGTCGAGGCACCGATCCACGCCTCCAACGTGCAGTTGGTTGTGAAGCAGGGTGGTAAGGACGTGGTGACACGGCTCGGCTCCACTCGCAAGCAGGGCACCAAGCAGTTGGCGGACGGCACCAAGGTGCCGACGACTCGCGGTACGCGGGTAGCCGTCAAGAACGGTGAGGAGATCTGATGAGCGACGAAGTGCAGGAAGTCCAGGAGGCTCCGGCGGCTGACGCCACAGCTGCCAAGACCAAGGCTCCGAAGGCGAAGGGTGGCACGTCCGCTGAAGCCGCCGCGAAGCAGACTCCGCGGCTGAAGCAGCAGTACCGCGACCAGATCGTTCCGGCGTTGCGGGAGCAGTTCCAGTACCCGAACCCGATGCAGATCCCAGGGTTGGTGAAGATCGTGGTGAACATGGGCGTCGGTGAAGCGGCCCGTGACTCCAAGGTTCTTGACGGCGCGGTGCGCGATCTCACCGTCATCACCGGTCAGAAGCCGGTGACCACCAAGGCTCGTAAGTCCATCGCCCAGTTCAAGCTGCGCGAGGGGCAGGTGATCGGCACGCATGTCACACTGCGCGGTGACCGGATGTGGGAGTTCGCCGACCGGCTGCTTTCACTGGCGCTGCCCCGTATCCGCGACTTCCGCGGCCTGAACAGCAACCAGTTTGACGGCAATGGCAACTACACCTTCGGTC
>JAIRRM010000012.1 GCA_031255975.1 Propionibacteriaceae bacterium
TGTCGATAAGCTTCTCGGCCAGGCTCATTACGTCACTCATTTGTGTCTCCTTCGAGGCATGAGATCGCGGGTCGAGCCCGCGATGACGAACAGTGCACCCCGCGACGACGAACAGTGCACCCGGTGGTGCCGATCTTCTTCTTACCCGCGTATGAGATCACGGGTCGAGCCCGCGATGACGAACAGTGCGCCCCACGATGACGAACAGTGCGCCCCGCGATGACGAACAGCGCGCCCTGTTATGACGAACGGCGCGCTTCGGTGACACGTCTCCACACCACTCCCCAAATTGTGACCTCACTGGAACCCCATGCTGCGGTCTACCGCAGGCCGTTACGGGCCATTACAGGTTACACAGGAGGGACGGCTTTTGGGTTTTACAACGCTAAACACATGTTGGCTACGGTGGGCCTAACTGGACTTGAACCAGTGACCTCTTCCTTATCAGGGAAGCGCTCTAACCGACTGAGCTATAGGCCCGGCATCGCATCGTGATGCGACAACGAGTTACTGTATCGCACCGGCTCGCACCCGCTCAAATCATCGGGCGGGTATGGTCGAAATCGGCGTTGCCAGACGAGCGGTAATCCACTGCTAGTGTCGAAAATTGGGTCGGCATACACCGGTCGGCGTACCCCGCCCACACATTACTCGGCGGTGAAATGTGCCACTACGGTGACTTGCTGCCTGATCGGCTCAGGGGTCAGCTCGATGTAGTCGTTCTCCGGCTCGGCTTTGAAGCTGCGTAACCCCGTCAGTTCTGCATTCCTGTACCCACTGATGGCGTCGTCGCTGGAGAGCAATCCGGGGTCGGAGATCGTACTCACGCCGGTGATACGTAACCCGACGGCCGCCGCGTAAGCGTCGGCCTTCCGCCGCGCATCCTGCACCGCTTGTTGCCACAGACTGCGCTCCAGCCGTTGCCGTTTCGCGGGCGTCAACTCCCATGAAACCCGAATCGAGGCGTCGGCGACCCCGCGAATCCGTGCCACAAAAGCGCTCAACAGTTCTGCCTTCCGGAAGCTCAGCTTCATGGTCACCACGTCGGCGTGCTTGGTCTGTCTTACCTTGTACTCCGTCCATGATGTCCGTACCACGTTGGTGACATGCTGTGTCAGCGCCCTGGGGTGCTCTGCCATGAAAGCCGCCACCAACTGCTTTACGGCTTCTTGGGCACGGCTCGAACGCTGCCGCACCTGATCCTGATTTGGTTCCCCATTGACACCCGCCTGCACGATGACTATCCCCTTGTCGGGGGCCCAACTAGCCTCCGCGGCACCGGAAACCACAATTCGGGTGGCCATGTCAGTGGGTGTCCTCGGCAAGCGTCACCTCGATGCCACCGTAGATAGACGCGGCCAGGTTGTAAAGGTACGCGGTGACGGTGCCTAACAGGGTGAGCAACACCACGTTGATGATGGAGATCAGCGCGGTGAAGCCGAGCACCCGCCAGGTTTCCAGATAGCGCGACAGTTGCGTCGCGCCGACGCCGTCGCCGCTACCGACCACCGAGTCAAGGATTTTCTGAATTGATTCCAGCGCCCCAGACACCGACAGCACCGCCCAAACCACCGCCACCACGGTGAACAAAATGATCGCGGTCGCCATGGCGAACAGGAATGACGTGCGTAATACCGACAGTGGATCAAGCCTGGTGACCCGCAACCTGGCGCGCTTCACCTTCGTCGCAGCCCTGGGTTTTGGCGGAACCAACGCTTTGGTGACAGCGGTCGGAGCCTTCGTCGCCCCTCGCAGCCGTTCGGCCATGGTGGGTTTGCGCGGCGTCACGGCGGCATCGGTTTTGCCCTTCGTCGCGGCCGCAGCCGCAGCGGCCGACGCCCCGGTAGCCGCCGCCACATCAGTCACGGCCCCGGTGGCGGTTGCCGCCGCATTCGCCTTTGCCGCATCGGTCTTTGCCGCATCGGCTACCGACTTGGCCTGGGCGTTACCGTCTTTAGTTGTCGCCTTGTCTTTAGGACTGCGGATACCTGCCACGTCATTCTCCTGCTTCCTCAATGCCGCTGGGCACCTGCCAACTGTATTGCGCCCAACGCCTTTTCCGCTACTCGTTATCGGTTTCGGTGGGTTCGCTCACCAGTTGATCGGCGTCGTCACCGGTCGCGGTGGCGGCGCCGCCCGCTTCCTCGTCCTGGCTTTCCGGGTTCAACGCGATTGCCTTTACGGCATCGGTTCCCTTCACGTCGACGAACTTCACCCCCATGGTGTCACGGCCTTTCACCGGCACTTCCAGCACAGACGAGCGGGTGATCTGCCCGGATTCACGGATGGCCATCACCTCGTCGGTGTCGTTCACCACCAGCGCGCCCACCAGATGACCCCGGTCGTCGTTCAGTTTCATCGCCTTGATACCGAGACCGCCACGGCCCTGGGTACGGTACTCCGAGACCGCGGAGCGCTTTGCGTAACCGCCATCCGTCACGGTAAATACGTACGTGTCGTCTTCGGCCATTCCCGCGGGGATCACCGACATGGCGAGTAACGCATCGCCGCTCCGGAACTCCATACCCTTGACGCCGGAGGTGGCGCGGCCCATCGGACGCAGTTGGGTGTCGTCGGCGCGGAAACGGATCGATTGCCCCAGCCGGGAGATGAGCAGCACGTCGTCAGCGGCGTTCACCAACTCGGCCCCCACCAGTTCATCGTTTTCATCGCGGAAACTCACCGCCAACAATCCCGCCTGCCGCGCGGAGTCATACGCCTTCAGATCCGTCTTCTTGACCAACCCGGCCTTGGTTGCCAGTAGCAGGTATTGGGCGTCGTCGTAGCTTTTCAGGGTGAGCACCTGGGCAATCGTCTCGTCGGGTTGGAAGCTCAACAGCCCGGCGACATGCCCACCCTTGGCGTCACGACCCGCCTCGGGCAACTGCCACGCTTTCAACCGATACACCCGACCCTGGTTGGTGAAGAACAGCACCCAATTGTGGTTCGGCACCGTGAATAGATGCGCGACCTCGTCTTCTTCGCGTAGCTTCGCGCCTTTCACGCCTTTGCCGCCACGACGTTGCGAGCGGTATTGGTCGAGCGTGGTGCGTTTCGCGTAACCGCCCATGGTGATGGTGACCACCATGTCGTCGTTGGCGATGAAATCCTCAGCCGAGAAATCACCCTCGTCGTGGACGATTTGGGTACGGCGCTCGTCACCGTATTTGTCCACAATGCCCTGTAACTCCGTACCCACGATGGTGCGCTGCCGTCCCTCGTTCGCCAGAATGTCCTTCAGGTCGGCTACCAGCGCTTCAATCTCTGCCAAACGGGCCAGGATCTTCTCCCGCTCCAGCGCCGCCAGGCGCCGTAATTGCATGTCGAGAATGGCGTTGGCCTGAATATCATCTATGGCAAGCAGATCTTTTAGCCCTTCGCGGGCTATGTCCGGTGTCTTGGCGGCGCGAATCAACGCGATCACGGCGTCTAATTGATCGAGTGCCGCCTTATAACCACGATAAATGTGGGCCTGCTTCTCGGCTTCGGCCAACTGGTACGCGCTACGCCGCTGTATCACCTGAATCTGATGCGAGACCCAGTAACTGATGAATTCGTCGAGGCGCAATGTACGCGGCACGCCGTCCACCAACGCGATCATGTTGCAACCGAAGGTGTCTTGCAGTTTGGTGTGCTTGTAGAGGTTGTTCAGCACCACGCGCGGCTGAGCGTCGCGTTTCAGGGTTATCACCAGCCGCTGCCCGGTACGGGCCGACGAGTCGTCGCGGATGTCGGAGATGCCGCTGATCTTGCCGGAGTTCACCAGCGTCGCGATGTTCTCAGCCAACGTGTCCGGGTTGCACATGTAGGGCAGTTCGGTGACCACCAGATCGGTACGGCCGGAGCGGTCGTCGGTTTCGATGTTCACCACGGCGCGCATGATGACCGAACCGCGCCCGGTACGGTACGCGCTTTCGATGCCATGCCGACCCACGATGAGGGCGCCCTTCGGGAAATCCGGGCCTTTGATGCGCTCCATGGCGGCTTCCAGCAGCTCTTCCGGTTCAGCGTCGGGGTGGGCAAGCGCCCACTGCACCGCGTCGTTCACCTCGCGCAAATTGTGGGTGGGGATGTTGGTAGCCATGCCCACCGCGATGCCGGTGGAACCGTTGATAAGCAGGTTCGGAAAACGCGCCGGAAGCACGGTTGGCTCGGTCTCGCGGTTGTCGTAGTTGGGCTGAAAATCAACCGTGTCCTGATCGATGTCACGCACCATCTCCATGGCGAGTGGAGCCATCTTGCACTCGGTGTACCGCATCGCGGCAGCCGGGTCGTTGCCCGGTGAACCGAAGTTGCCCTGCCCGGATACCAGCGGGGCGCGCATCACCCACGGTTGCGCCAGCCGTACCAGGGTGTCGTAGATGGCGGAGTCGCCGTGCGGGTGGTAGAGACCCATGACCTCGCCGACCACGCGGGAACATTTGTTCCAACCCCGGTCGGGACGGTAGCCGCCGTCGTACATGGCGTAGATGACGCGACGATGCACCGGCTTCAGGCCGTCGCGCACATCCGGCAGTGCCCGATCGACGATCACGCTCATCGCATAGTCGAGGAACGATGCCTGCACCTCGCGTTGCAACTCCACCTGTTCGATGCCGGCACCCGTCAGCGCGGCCAGCGTCTGCTCGGAGGCAACCGCGTTGTCATCCGGGACGTTACTTTCGCTCGGTTCGTTTATCAGTTCACTCATTCTTTTCTACCTACGTTTTCGCTACGTTTTCCACTGCGACCAGGTTTTCAGGGGACGACTCTGCGGGCCACCGCCTGAAAAGTCGGCGACATTAAAAATCTAGGAAGCGCACGTCTTTGGCGTTGCGCTGGATGAAACGACGGCGATCCTCGACGTTCTCACCCATCAGTACGGTGAAGGTTTCATCTGCGGCGGCGGCGTCCTCCAACGTCACCTGCGAGAGCCGTCTGCCGGCTGGATCCATGGTGGTCTGCCACAGATCGGCCGCGTCCATCTCACCCAGCCCTTTGTAGCGCTGAATGGGGTTGATGTTCGGCAGCTTCTTCCCGGCGGCTATCCCAGCGTCGCGCAGTTGGTCGCGCTGGGTGTCGTTGTACGCCAATTCGTGCGCGGAGTTGGTCCAGCGCAGCCGGAATAACGGTGGCTGGGCGAGATAAACATGCCCGGTATCGATGAGTGGCCGCATGAAACGGAACAGCAGTGTCAACAGCAAAGTACGGATGTGAGAGCCATCCACGTCAGCGTCCGCCATCAAAATCACCTTGTGATAGCGCAGCTTGTTGATGTCGAACTCCTCGGTGGCGGACACGCCGGGCACCTCGGCACCGGTACCGAGCGCGCTGATGATCGCTTCGACCTCCCGGTTCGCCAGGATACGGTCGGGGGTGGCTTTCTCAATATTGAGGATTTTGCCGCGTAGCGGGAGAATCGCCTGAATACGCGGATCGCGGCCACCTTTGGCGGAACCACCGGCGGAGTCGCCCTCCACTATGAAGATTTCGCATTCTTCGGGATTGTTGGACGAGCAGTCGGCCAATTTGCCAGGCAGTCCACCGGAACCGAGCAGCCCCTTACGACTACGGGCGGCGTCACGGGCTTTACGAGCGGCGATACGCGCCTGCGCGGCAGATACGATCTTGTTTACGATCAATTTGCCTTCGGCGGGGTGGCTCTCCAGCCAGTCTCCAAGCCGTTCGTTCACCACCTTCTGCACGAAGGAGCGCGCGGCGGTGTTGCCGAGCTTGATCTTCGTCTGGCTCTCGAACTGCGGGTTGACGATTTTAAGGGAGAGTACGGCGGTGAGCCCTTCGCGGATGTCGTCATTCGACACGCGATCCTCGCGCTTCTTCACGATTCCCCACGTCTCCGCCCATTTGTTGACGGTGTTGGTGAGCGCCGCGCGGAAGCCTTCCTCGTGGGTGCCGCCTTCGGTGGTGTTGATGGTGTTGACGAAGGTGTGCAGCGAACCGAAGTAGCCGGTGTTCCACTGCAACGCGATCTCGACGCTCATCTCCTGGTCGGGGACGGTGGCCGAATGCGCCTCCATGTCGATAACAGGCACCAGCGGTTCCTTGTCACCGTTGAGGAACTGTACGTAATCCAGCAACCCCCCGGCGAACTGGAACCTGTCATGCAGCGGTTCGCCGTCTTCCGCGACCCGCCCTGGACGCAGGTCGGTGATGGTGATACACAACCCCCGGTTCAGAAATGCCATCTCGCGGAACCGGCTGACCAGCGTTTCGTAGTTGAAGTTGGAGGTTTCGAGCATCCCCGGGGAGGTGTCTGGATAGAACGTGATGACGGTGCCGGTACGCTCGGTTTCCTCCAGTCGCTCCACGTCGGCGGCGGGTTTGCCGCCGTCGCAGAAGACTTGCCGCCAGTGATAATCGTCGCGGTACACGTCGGCGATGAGTTTGCGTGACAGGGCGTTAACGACGGAGGACCCCACCCCGTGCAGGCCGCCGGACACCTTGTAACCGCCACCGCCGAACTTGCCGCCGGCGTGCAACATGGTGAGCACCACCGTGAGGGTGGATATGTGCTGTTCCGGGTGCTCGGCCACCGGGATGCCGCGACCGTCGTCGGAAACGCGGCAACCGCCGTCTGGCAGCAGTTCCACGTCGATCTGCGTGGCGAACCCAGCTAGCGCCTCATCGACGGAGTTATCCACAATCTCGTACACCAGATGGTGCAGGCCACGCTCGCCGGTGGAACCGATGTACATGCCGGGGCGCGTCCGTACCGCCTCCAATCCGGGCAGCACCACGATGTCTCCGGCGTTGTATTCGCCGTTCCCACCCATACTGGCAGCGACGGCGTCGTCTAAAGTGATACCGTCTGCCGCTTGGGTACTGTCGACTGCGAACTGTGTCGTTTCGTCGCTGGGGCTACTCACTCGCGCTCCTCGTTGGTCGTGCTCAGTCACGGGCACAGCTTCCCCAACTCTTCGCTTAATGGAACTTGATTGGAAGGGATCGGGAAGTTATGTCATTTACTCCGCCAGATTCTACCAGGTTTGGGGTAGAAACCGTGGATTCTAAGGGCAATAGCGTCGTTAAATAGCCCTGTCTGGCCTGAAAAGGGGCTTCTGGGCTGTTTTAGGGCCACTTACGTACCCCCATACGGACGACCGACCCAGCTATGGCAACTGCTTGTAACCGGTTGAGTGTTACCCATACGTGTCTCGCGGGCCGCGACCCGGCACCGAACGCCGTCCTGCTTTCCAGGACGGAGGCGTCGGCCCACGTACCTCGACCCGGGTAACGGTACCCTCACCCAACACCTCGTTTAGTCGCGCCACCAGTTGTGGCGCGATGGTACGAAGCGCCGTCGCCCAGGTGGTCGATTCGGCGGCGATACTAACCACACCGTCTCGATACCCCTCCGGTCGCGAGTGCGCGGCGTTGGTCTCTCCCACCAAGGCGGGCCAATTGGCGAACAGTTGCTGGATGGCAAGTTGCTTCGTCCAGCCTTGTTCTGCGACCACCTGGGAGAGCAGCGCGCCCACCGGTTCCAATTCGGCGGTTTTCCGGGCGGAGCGGGGGCGAGGAGGTTTCGCCTTGCCAACACGCGGTGGCGGCAAGATCGAACCCAAACCGTCGGCCATTTCCAGGGCGACATCCAACCCCGTCGGGTCATGTGATTCCGCCATGGGGCCGCCTTCGTCGTTTATCGTTTTTCGACACTGCCTGGTCGTGGTTGTTGTTGTGCCGTCATCTTATGCTCGTCCGTACCGCTGTCAGTCACCGATTGGGATGACGGTTCCAGCTTCCACCCTGAATCTGGTGCCGCGCAACACCTCGGGCACGTCGTCATCCACGGCCGCGGTGATGAGCACCTGCTCTGCGGCACCGATATGGCTGGCCAACCGGGCGCGGCGATGCTCATCTAGTTCGGCGAAAACATCATCCAGGATCAGCACCGGGTTGACACCTTCGGCGCGCAGCAGGTGGTACGCGGCGAGTTTCAGCGCCAGCGCCAGCGACCACGATTCGCCGTGACTGGCATAGCCTTTGGCGGGAAACACTCCGATGTTGAGGTTGATGTCGTCGCGGTGTGGGCCGACCAGGGTAACCCCAGCGCGCAGTTCTTCATTACGTTTGGCTTGCAGGGCGACGGCGACGGCTTCCCTCCAAGTTTCAGGAAGCGTCGGGTCGGCGTCGGCGGGCGGAATCGCGGTGGGTAGGTAGCTAGCGGCGGCGCTTTCGGACGTGGGCGAGATGCTGGCGTAGCCAGCTGCGAGGTACGGTGCCAGGTCGCGCAGCGTGGCAACTCGGGCCACCAGCAGTTCGGTGGCGAAGCCGAGTAGCCGCTCATCCCATACGTCCAAGGTGATCGCGGTGCTTTCGTCGAGACGGCCACCGGCGTGTGCCACCTGTTTCAATAGGGCGTTACGTTGTTTCAACACCTTGGCGAGGTCGGAGCGCACCCCGATGAAGCGCGGCCAACGCGCCGACACCAGCGTATCGATGAAGTCGCGGCGAGTGGCCGGGCCACCCTTCACGTTTTCTAGATCATCGGGGGTGAACAGTACGGTACGCAGCACCGCCGCGAGTTGCCGGGGCGGGCTGGGCACTCGATTGACGCGCGCCCGGTTGGCGGCACCGGGGTTGATTTCCAGTTCCAGTTGCATGGTGCGCGGGTCGGCCACACCGGCCACCACCTTGGCGCGCAATACCGCCTGTGTTTCATCACGCAGCACCAATGGGGCGTCATTCGGGGTACGGTGTGAACCGAGCGTGGATAGATATTCCACGGCTTCGACAAGATTTGTTTTTCCCTGCCCATTTGCACCCGTAAACACGATGATTCCAGGGCACAAGGCGAGGTCGGCTTGCTGATAATTGCGAAACGCCGTGAGGGAGAGGTCGCTAAGGTACATGCTGGCGCTGCCGTTCGCGGATGCCTGCGGAAGCCGCGGGTGGCTATGAGGGCAGACGCATCAGCATGATGACGTGTTTGTAGTCACCCTCAGGAGTGCCGTCGATGTCGGAAAGCCCTTGTACCAGGCATGGTTGGCCGGGAGCCGTAAACGAGAAATGCACATACGGGGTGTCGAGCGCACCCAACGCATCGCCAAGATAGCTGGGGTTAAACCCAACCGCGGCGATCATCTCGCCACCGGGGTTCTCCACCACCGCTTCGATGGCTTCGGAACCCTGTGCCTGATCGCCGGTGGCGGCCTCCAGCACCACCTGTGTGTCGGTGATACTCATCCGTAGCGCGGTGTTGCGCTCGGCCACCAGCGAGACCCTTTTCACGGCGGCGATGATCTCATCTGTACTGACGCGCACCACGACGTTGGCTTTCACATCCATCAGATGCCGGAACTTGGGGAACTCACCGTCGAGTAGCCGAGTGGTGAGCTGGCGCTTGCTGCCCGGTTCGTCGCCCTCAAAACCGATGAGGCCATCTCCTAGCGAACCGGCGGACAAACTCAGCGTAATCTGGTCGCCTGCCCCCATAGAGTGAGCCGTCTCGCCGAGTACTTTGGCGGGAACGATAGCCGCCGCCACCTCACCTTTGGCACTCGGTTGCCACTTGATCTCCTTGAGCGCCATGCGATAGCGGTCGGTGGCGAGCAACGACACTGTGTCGCCGTCGATCTCGAAGCGCACCCCGGTGTACACCGGCAATAGCTCATCTTTACCGGCGGCGGTGACGACTTGTTTTACCGCCGAGTTGAAAACATTGGGCGTGATGGCCCCGGTAGCGGCCGGCATATCGGGCAACACCGGATATTCCGCAACTGGTAGCGCTTGCAGCGTAAACCGCGACGAGCCGCACTCCAATTCAGCCTTCACCGCGTCAGAAGCGATAGTTACTTGACGGCTCGGCAACGAGCGCGCGATGGCATCCAGCAATTTGCCGCTCACCAACGTTTCTCCGTCTTCCAGAACCTGCGCCTCAATGGTGATCTGCGCGCTGGTCTCATAATCGAAGCTGGAGAAAGTGGCCTGGCCATTGGCCGCTTTGATGAGCAACCCGGCCAGAATCGGCACTGTCGGCCTGGCGGGCAAACTGTGTGCTGCCCAGGCAACGGCTTCGGCGAGCTTGTCGCGTTCGATTCGGATCTTCACTTCGCACCTCTGCTCGGTTGTCTTCTGACTAGATACTATCGGGCGTCGCTGACAGTTTTGCGCAGATATGGCGCGTTCGAGCGTTGTGCACAGCAATGCCTAGCTGAGTTCGGGTCTTTATATTGGTTATGTATTCAGTAATGGTAATAGCGGCTGTGGAAATTGTGGATAACCAATGCTACGGCTTGTCGCGTGCTCTAAGTGGCTGTGTGTTACGTGATATTTCGGTGGATTGCGCTGTGTGTGGAATGTGTACGGCGATATCTTGGTGGCGCTGATGCACAAAGGAATGCTGTTTTTGCAATGTTTATCCACAGGGGATGTGAACGAAACTGAGATATTCACAGTTTTAGGGCGGCCTGTGATGAGGTGTCAACAGTCTTGGAAAAAGTGGGTGAGTGATGGCGGCGAGCCGTCAAAAGCGCCATCTATCCGGATTGGTGAATGCGGGTGGTGAGTTCGGTGACGTAGTTGTAAATGGAGAGACGTTCGCGCATCAGGTTTTTGATTTTACGGAAGGCGTGCATCACGGTGGTGTGGTCGCGGCCACCGAACTCCTGTCCGATACGCGGCAGCGAGAGGCTGGTCATCTCGCGGGCTAGGTACATAGCGATCTGCCGCGCCAACACCAGTGTTCGCGTGCGAGAAGGGCTGAGCAGGTCATCCACACTCACTCCGAAATATGCGGCGGTGATGCCCAAGATAGCGGCGATGCTGACATCAGAGGTGGGATCGGGCACCATGTCTTTCAGAATCATTTCGGCGATGGCCAGCGATGGTTGTTGCCGGTTCAGCGATGCGTACGCGCCGATACGAATCAGTGCTCCCTCTAATTCGCGGATGTTGGTTTGGATACGTTTACCGATGAACTCCAGCACCTCATCCGGCACCGACAGGTATTCCGCTTGTTGTTTTTTGCGCAGAATGGCGATACGGGTTTCGATGTCAGGTGGTTGGATGTCGGTGATGAGACCAGATTGGAAACGGCTGCGTAACCGGGATTCCAAGGTCTCCAGTGCTTTCGGTGGCCGGTCTGATGTCATCACGATTTGACGCTGCGCGTTGTGCAGGGTGTTGAAGGTGTGGAAAAACTCCTCCTGCGTCTGCACCTTGGATTCCAGGAACTGGATATCGTCGATGAGCAGCACATCGACGTCGCGGTAAGAACGGCGGAAGTCGGCGGTGCGATTGTTCTGGATGGCGTTGATGAACTCGTTGGTCATCTGCTCGGTGGAGACATACTTCACCCGGATGCCCTGGTAGTACTGCAACAGGTAATGGCCGATGGCGTGCAACAGGTGGGTTTTACCAAGGCCGGAGCCGCCGTAGATCAGCAACGGGTTGTAGCTGCGGCCCGGGCTTTCGGCGACGGCGGTCGCTGCGGCGTGGGCGAAACGGTTGGACGACCCGATGATGAACGTATCGAAAGTGTATTTCGGATTCAGCGTGGTGTCGTCGGCTGATGTCTGCGGGTCATCCGTCGTGGCGTGATACGGGGCGTCGGCACGGGGGATGAGCCGGATGGGGCCGGTGGATTCGGTGCTGGGTTCGGATTCTGGCAGTTCGGCCTCACCCAGTTCCAACTCCAGATCAAGCTCTACGGTGATCGCCAACCGCATTGGCCGACTGAAGAAATCGGAGAGGGAGTCCTCAATCTGGGGGCGATACCGGGTCTCGATCCGTTGCCGGGCGAACTCGTTTGGCACTGCCACCATGACATGAGAATCGTGGATGGTGAGCGGCTGGGTGTTCTTGAGCCAAGCCTTGGTGGAGGGGTCGGCGGCGGCAAGAACATGCTGCCAAGCGGTATCCAGACGGGAGGACTCCATATCCGGCACGGACACTCCTTCCCTGGTGCGTAAAGCGCCCGGCTGTAACGGCAATGGCGAGGTGCCAGTGTAAAGCACCCACACCGCCGTCCCTGTGGATAACTTGAGGTTACGAGCGAACATAGTCCATACAGCGAGGAACCCGCAAGCTATTTCCAAATACTGTTGCGGCTATTTCTATACCCCGCGCTGGCCGCCCCCCATCAGAATGAGGTGGCTTTGCTGTCGTAGCTGGTGATGGGGTAGTCTGGGCGGGCTGTCGGCAGTCGGCAGCTATGCGTGAAGCACTAGCGGCGTTTCATGGTTCGGACGCGGATCAGGGTCGGGACGGCGCTAACGCACCAGAGCCAGAGGATCCCGAAGTGAAGCGCACTTTTCAGCCGAGCAATCGTCGTCGTAGCCGCACCCACGGCTTCCGTGCCCGTATGCGTACCCGCGCCGGTCGCGCCATTTTGGCGGCACGTCGCCGTAAGGGTCGCCACGAGTTGTCGGCGTAACCACCGTGCTTAGCGCCGTCAACAGGCTCAGGCTGACGGCTGACTTTCGATCGGTCGTCCATTCTCGCATCCGCGTTGGTCGTCCAAGCTTGGTGCTGCACGCCATAGCTAATGGTGAAATGCCTAGTCAAATAGGCTTTGCGGTGTCTAGAGCTGTAGGCGGAGCGGTGGTGCGAAACCGGGTGAAGCGGCAACTGCGGCACCTGGTACGGGCTGAACTGGCGGTGAGTGACCCCCACGCCCGTATCGTGGTACGGGCGCTACCCGCTGCGGCGAGCGAAAACGAGCGGCTGGCCGCCGATCTGCATGACGCCTGGGCGCAGACGATACGGCGGCTGCGAAAGGTAACTGAGGTGAGCGAAATGGCGCAAGAACCGAAGGTGACACGATGAAGTGGTTGCTGCTGGGGTTTGTGCGCGCCTGGCGACGTTTCATCTCGCCGCTCTATGGTGATGTGTGCCGTTATTACCCCACCTGTTCCGCGTACGCACTGGACGCATTGCAGCTGCACGGTGCGCTCAAAGGAACTGCGCTGAGCGTGAAACGTATCTGTCGCTGCCATCCGTGGGCTAGCGGTGGGTTCGACCCCGTACCCGGTTCCCAACTCGCCGTAGAGTTAGCGGAACAAGGTTATACAACTGGTGCCGGGCTGCCGTCCGCTCCCCAGGTTTCATATGAAAAACACATATGTGAGGTGATCTGCTGACATGATGGGCATTCTGGATACGGTGCTGGCACCGTTTTACTGGTTGGTGTCCGGGCTCATGGTGCTGTTGCACAACGGTGTCTCGTTGCTGATAGACGGCAGTTCTGGTGCCGCTTGGATTGTGGTGATCGTGCTGATGACGGTGGTGGTGCGCGGTGCCGTGGTGCCGCTCTACGTCAAACAGGTGAAATCGATGCGAGCCACCGCATCCATCCAAGATCAACTCGCCGAGGTGCGTAACAAGTACAAGAACGATAAGGATCGCCAGGGGCGCGAGACGATGAAGCTGTACGAGGAGAACGGCATCAGCCCGTACGCCTCTTGCCTGCCACTCATCGTGCAGATGCCGGTCTTCATGGGGTTGTTCTGGGTGATGAGTTCCATCGCCCGCGCCACCGACATCAGCGAGGTTAAAGGCTACTGGCTACAGCAGCGCCCCGACCTGATGGAGTCGCTACAGGAAGCCACCATGTTCGGTGCCCGGCTGGCGAGTACGTTCATGCCGATGTCGCCGTTCGGGGCCACACAGATTCTTTCCATTGTGCTGATCGTGACGATGACCGGCATGTTGTTCGCGCAGCAGTTGTATTCGATGCGGCGCAACATGCCGCCGTCGGTGCTGGAAAGCCCGATGGGTAAGCAACAGAAATGGATGATGTATGTCTTCCCCGGCATGTACGCCGTCGGGGGGGTGTCGATTCCGATCGCGGTGCTTTTTTACTGGTGCTGCTCGAACATCTGGACCGCAGTGCAGCAGTACATCATGGTGCGAAAGTACCCGACGCCGAACACCCCCGCGTATGTCGATTGGGAAGATCGCATGATTGCCAAAGGGATAGACCCGCGTGAGATCGAGAAAGAGCGGTTGGCGCAGGCGCGTGAGAAGAACAAGGATTCACTGACCGCGCGGGCGGCCCGGATGCAGCGCGACGCGGAAGATCAAGCACAAGCGGATCGGGCGGTGGCATCAGATAATAGGACCTCGGCGACGGTGGTACACACCAACGCCAATGGGCAGCGCGTGGTGGTACGGCAGCAACCGGCCCGGCAGTCGCGGGCAAAGCGCAGAAAATGAGCAAGCTGGAGGAACTGGACATGAATGAAGCAGTGGAAACACTGGAGGTCGAAGTTGCCACCGTGGAGGTCGCGGACGCCGACGCTACCGCGGTGGAAGTTGCCACGACCAATGAGGAAGAGTTGAGCGATCTGGACAGCGAAGGCGACATCGCCGCCGATTACCTGGAGGGACTGCTCGATATAGCCGACATGGATGGCGACATCGACACGTTCACCGAGGGGGAGCGGGCGCATGTCTCCATCGTCACCGATTCGGATGTGCTGGTGGGCAAAGACGGCGAGGTGCTGGATGCGCTTCAAGAGTTGGCACGACTGGCGGTGCTGACTGAAACCGGCCACCGTTCCCGGCTCATGCTTGACATCGCCGGACATCGTGAGAAGCGCCGCAAGGAACTGCAACTGCTGGCGCAGGATGCCGTCAACGAGGTACAGCAGACCGGTGAACCCGCGCGACTCACTCCGATGAATCCGTTTGAGCGCAAGATCGTACACGACGTGGTGGCCGCCGCCGGATTGGTGAGCGAATCCGAGGGCCTGGAGCCCAATCGTCGCGTGGTGATCTCTGCGGCCTGAATCGGTCGCGAGGTTTGGATCGGCTATGCAGCCCGAACCCCGCTTTCCGGTAGCCGCCCGTTGGACGGCGCTGGCAGGGCGATACGCCGAGATTCTGGCGACCAAAGGTATCGAATGGGGACTGCTTGGCCCGCGCGAGGGTGAGCGCATCTGGGAGCGTCATCTGCTGAACTCGGTTGCGTTGGCTCCTCTTGTTTCACGTGAAACGCGGGTTGTCGATGTGGGAAGTGGTGCCGGGTTGCCCGGCATTCCGTTGGCGATTGCCCGCCCTGATCTACAGGTGACGCTACTGGAACCATTGCTGCGGCGGTACACATTTCTGCTAGATACGGTTGGCGAGCTTGGTCTTGACGATCAGGTGAGCGTGATACGGGGACGGGCCGAGGAGCATCGGGAACAGTACCGGTACGTGGTGTGCCGTGCGGTGGCCCCACTGACTCGTCTGTTGCACTGGTGCTTGCCGCTGCTGGAGCCAGGCGGAGAACTGTTGGCGCTGAAAGGCGAGAGCGCGGTACGAGAGATAGCCGAGGCCGCACCGCAGTTACGGAAAGCCGGGTTGGTCGCCGAAGTCGTCACTCTCGCCGACGATGCCACTGCGGTTCGGGTGCGCTGAGATCGTTATTGCTCGGCAGGCGTTTCACGTGAAACATGCCGTGCGGGGTAGAGCAGGGTTGCGCCGGGTTTTGGGCAGCGCGAGGCGGCTTACAGGCTGGTTTCCGCCAAGTGAGGCATGACGACGTGGTGAACTGCGATAGCGAGATGCGGTACGACAACAGGTGAAGTGCGATAGCGAGGTGTGGCACGACAACAAGCGAAGTGCGACAGCAGGCCGCAACTTAGTACCGCTGTTTTGCTGTCACTGACAAGGACTCCGGCGGGGTGTAGCGCAGCACGGTTTCCGTAGCGTCAGTCTTGCCCGCTAGAGTGTGGTAATTCGGGTGGGGCAACCACCGGAAAAGAGAGTTTGCGCTACCCCTGAACGGCTGAGTCCGTAACTGGCGAGAGGGAGGCTGTCCGTGAGTGTTTCACGTGAAACGGCGGAGTTGTACGGCGACGGCGACCCGGATGTGCCGCGCGCCAAACGCGCCATCGACGCCCCACTGCCGAACATCGCCGTCCCGGCGCAGTTCCCGCACCCTGGCCATACTCGCGTGATGGTGCTGGCCAACCAGAAGGGCGGTGTGGGTAAAACCACCACGGCGGTGAATATCGCAGCGGCATTGGCCCAAGGCGGGCTACGGGTGTTGGTTGTCGATCTCGACCCGCAAGGCAACGCCTCTACGGCTTTGGGCGCCAAACATCAACAGGGCACTCCGGGCACATATGAGGTGCTGTTGGGGAGCATGTCGTTCGCCCAAGCGGTGCAGCCTTCCACCGAACATCCAGGCATCGTGGTGCTTGCGGCCACACCGGATCTTGCCGGTGCCGAGGTGGAGTTGGTGGAAATGGCGGGGCGCGAACGTCGTCTCAAAATGGCGCTGGATGCCTACCTGAGCGCCGTAGCGTTCGACTACGTGTTAATTGACTGCCCCCCCAGTTTGGGGCTGCTCACCGTAAACGCCTTCGTGGCCGCCACTGAAATCCTGCTGCCTATCCAGTGCGAGTACTACGCGCTAGAGGGCGTTTCGCAACTGCTGCACTCGGTGCAACTGGTGCAGGTGGGGCTGAACCCACATCTCGCGGTCACTACCATCCTGCTCACCATGTACGA